>NZ_JAWRVK010000014.1:0-108392 GCF_036663575.1 Halalkalibacter flavus | reverse complement strand
CTTCAGTCTTAAGAAACGACTTTAGTCGTAGACATTTTATGTCCAAATCCACCTGCTTTAGCAGGTGGTCGTTTAAGTTATTATAAGGGTGTACTGTTTAAGAGAGATTGTCCTTACCAGTAAGGGCAAGCTTTTTTAGTTGGATTAGTTTTGTGAAGAAAGTAGAAAAACAAAGGTTGAAGAAGTGCCTTTTTTACAGGCACTTCGTTTGTTTACATAGAGTCCCTAACACCATTCTTAGACGAATGTCATACATTATTAACATGTTAATGGAACGTCTAGTCAAATATCGCAAAGAGAGAATAAAAGTTGATGTAGTGTTAGTCGGCAAGTTACGGCGAGTAAATCTATAAATTCTCATCAGATAATTAGTTCCCAGCACCACGATACTTCTTCACTCCCGCATTCCACAACATAACCGCGATTGCTAAAAATACGATACCCATCACCGGTGTTAAAAATGCATACACATACCATTCTTCTCTTTGAAGGAAATAAGCAGCGGGATATACACCGACAAAAGCAAACGGCAAGATCCATGTTAAAACAAAGCGAATCACGTTATGGTAAATGTCGACTGGGTATCTGCCGTAGTTTCCAATGTTATACATCATCGGCATAATGTCCGTACGACTATCCGACCAGAAGCCAATGCTAGCAAGAGAAATAAAAATGCCAGCATAAATAAAGGCCCCGCCTAAAACCATGGCGATAAAAATGAAGATATCATACCAAGCAAACGTTAATCCTAAGGTTGAGCCTGCATAGTACATAATTGCTAGACCTGTAACAACGCCGAATAATGACTCTAGCTCCATTCGCTCCATTATAATTTGAAATAGGCTATGAATCGGTCTAGTTAAGACACGGTCCATTTCCCCTTTCACGATATAGCGCTCATTAAAATCCCAGATGTTAAAGAAGGATGAAAAGATCGCGTAAGGAATTAGGAAAAACCCATAGATAAAGATAATTTCTTCACGGTTCCATCCGCTAAGCAGTGTCGTATGTCCGAACACTACTAAAATAAAAACTAGATTTACTGCTTGGAATAATAAGTCAGACATAATTTCAACTACCGTATCTACACGATACGTTAATCTTGTTTTTAAATATTGAGAGGCATATTGAAAGAATATAGAGATGTAAAACATTTATTAGCCTCCTTGAACAATCAACTGTTTTTTTGCTAGTGCCCATAACAGTTGAATTGGAATGAAAAGAATAAGTGCCCAAAATACTTGTAACAAAACAGCTGTATAAATCTCACTTCCTATGAATCCTTCTGTGAAAATCATACTAGGAATATAGCTGATCGCTTGAAAAGGCAAATACATCATGACAGATTGCGCCCAAAGCGGGTAAAAAGAGATTGGTAACAATAGGCCTGAAAACAAATCAATGACGACTCGCTTGGCTCGAATTAACCCTGAGTTATTAAATAAGAAAAATGTCATAATTCCTGTAAGTAAGTTAATTTGTGTATTTACAATGAAACTAAAGATTAGTGAGATAAAGAAAAATACCCATGTTGAAAAACTAGCAGAAAAACTAATCGGGAAGACGAGAGCAACGATAACCATACCCGGCACGGAAAAGAACAAGAGTCTAAATAAGCCTTCCCCGAGTCCTTGCATTGTTTTCATACCCAAATAATTATAAGGGCGAATCATCTCAATCGCTACTTTTCCATCTTTAATCTCATTGGCAATTTCCCGGTCAATATTATTAAAGTAGAAGGCTCTAGCCATCCACGCAACAGCGACATACGTTGTCATTTGCAGAACCGATAACCCTTGAATTTCTTCTTGTCCTCCATAAATTGCTGACCATAAAAAGTAATAGGCACCAATGTTAATGCTGTAAATTAATATTCCGCTATAATAGTTCGTTCGATAAGCGAGCATCATTAGAAAACGAACTCGAATCATTTCTAAATATTGACTCATGAGATAGCCATTCCTTCTTCATAAATCTTTCGAATAATCTCTTCTGTTGAGATTTCATTAATGCGAACATTTTTGATCGGGTTGTTTTGCACGACTTTACTAATTAGTTCAGAGACCGTTTGCTCATCTCCATTTACAGTAGCAAGCCAAGTCGTTGCATCTTTTTGTTGCCAATGTACCTGTGGTGAAGAAGGGAGTGTCGCAGAAAGAACCTCTGTTAAAAATTCAAACTCAACTTGTTTTCCTTCTACTGCATTTGTTTGGAGTTGATTCAGTTTTCCATCATAAACGATTTTTCCTTCATCTAATAAGACGACCCGTTCGCAAAGAGCTTCGATATCTGTAATATCGTGTGTTGTAAGGATGATGGTTGTTTTATACTGTTCATTAATCTCTTTTAAGAACTTTCTAATTTTTAATTTTACTAACACATCTAGGCCAATTGTTGGCTCGTCCAAAAAGAGGAGAGGAGGATTATGAATAAGAGCTGCCGCTAATTCACAACGCATACGCTGACCTAATGAAAGCTTTCGTACCGGTTTATCTAATAAAGGGCCGATTTCTAAAGTCTCAATTACGTGGCCCATATGAGTGTTATAATCTTCATCTGACACTCGGTACACTTTCTTTAATAATCTAAATGACTCCTGTACGGCGATGTCCCACCATAGTTGTGATCGTTGCCCGAAAACAACACCAATTGTGCGAACGAATTGTTCACGTTCTTTATGCGGGTTCATCCCATTTACGACAATCGATCCGTCAGTTGGCGTTAAGATCCCTGTTAACATTTTGATTGTCGTCGATTTGCCAGCTCCATTCTCGCCGATGTAGCCGACCATTTCCCCTTGTTTCACCGTCAACGAAATATTATCAACAGCCGCAAGTACTTTATAATTTCTCGTGAACAGGTCACGGAACGCTCCAGATAAACCAGAACGGCTAGAATAAGATTTAAATTCTTTTCGTAAATTTGATACTTCAATCACGTTCATCGTTCTTCATGCCCCCTTTGGCAATAAAATTGTGTCGTACTTTTTAAAAGCAAAATATAGTTTAACTTGTAGACGCCATTCCAGCAAGTATGAGATTTTAAAGAGGGGAAAGATTTTGAGCAAATTACTTGAGGGTTTTGCTTGATTCGCATTACAGTTAGGATGAAAGGCTCTAAAATATTCATGAAAATTAAAAACTGTTTATTATAGAGGAAATATTGTATTTATAAAGAAGTACTTACATAATAAAATGAATTGTAAGAGGTCAAACTACTTACTTAGTGAGGTGTAAATTGTGCAAAACAATAACGTGAAAAGTACAGAACAGCCTAAAGTGCAGAAAGCGGTTACAGTTACATATTCGAGAATGAATCCGTTTCAAGCGGAAATTCTTAAAACGTATAATTTGAATAAACCTGGCTCTAAAAAAGAAACACGGCACATTGAATTATCTTTAAAAGATTCAGGTCTTTCTTATGTTCCTGGGGATTGCCTTGGTGTTTTCCCAGAGAACGACCCTGAATTGGTGAAAACACTACTTACTGAAATGAATTGGGATGCAAAGGAAAGTGTAACGATTAATAAAAAGGGTGAGACACTACCTCTAGGTGAGGCGTTGAGCACTTATTTTGAAATTACATTATTAAACAAGAAGATTGTGCAGCAAGCAGCACAATTCACAGAAAATGAGGACATTCAAAAGTTAATTCTGCCGGAGAATAAAGATCAACTAAAAGAATATATGGATGGACGTGACTTGATCGACCTATTACGTGAATTTGGACCATGGGATGCGTCAGCTCAAGATATTGTTTCCCTTTTAAGAAAAATGCCCCCACGTCTGTATTCAATTGCTAGTAGCTTAACAGCTCATCCAGATGAAGTTCATTTAACAATTGGTGCAGTTCGATACGAAGCTCACGGACGCGAACGAAAAGGAGTTTGTTCTGTCCAGTGTGCAGAACGTGTTGGCGAAGGAGATACACTTCCAGTATTTATTCAGCAAAACAAACATTTCTACTTACCAGAATCAACAGACACAGATATTATTATGGTTGGTCCAGGAACAGGAATTGCCCCATTCCGCTCTTTCATCGAAGAGCGTGCAGTAGCGGGGGGAGACGGTAAGACTTGGTTATTTTTCGGTGACCAACACGAGGCGACTGATTTCCTATACCAAGATGAACTTGAAAAATATAAACAAGATGGAGCACTAACCAAGCTAGATGCCGCGTTCTCCCGTGATACCGATAAGAAGGTGTATGTCCAGCATAAAATGCTTGAAAATAGCAAAGAGTTGTTTGAATGGTTAGAGGCAGGTGCATTCTTTTATGTGTGTGGAGATAAGCAGTACATGGCCAAAGACGTTCATAACGCACTAATTGATATTGTTGAAAAAGAGGGCGGCATGAGCCGTGAAGCAGCGGAAGAATATGTGACTGAGATGCAAAAAGAAAAACGTTATCAGCGTGATGTATATTAATTGAAATTTTGGAGGCAGGAATTTTTCCTGTCTCTTTATTCTTTTTTTATATCCAATGTGACATTACTCATAGATGAAAAAAAGCAAATAAATTAAAGTGAGGGATAACTTATGAAATTTGAATTTTTTGAAAATGGTTGTTAGGAGGAGTCAATAATGAAAAAAACAAATTTACCAATTGTCTACTCATGCTCAGGTTGTTCTTCAGCCGCACAAACAGCAAACATGATTGCGGTAAAAATGGATCGTGAAAAAGTAGCGGAAATGTCTTGCATTGCTGGTGTTGGCGGCGATGTTAAGCCACTTGTAAAAACGGCAAAGTCAGGACGAGAAATAATCGCCATTGATGGATGTCCCCTATCTTGTTGCAAAAGTTCGCTAGCTAGACATGATGTTGCGCCAAAGCGTTATTTTGTATTATCTGACTTTAACGTCCCAAAAAGAAAAGGAGAAGACCCGAATCTGACGCTATTTATGGATACATATGATCAGATTTTAGAGCTTGTTAAAAAGTAGGGTCAAACAGTTTTGGTTTCCTCCCCAAGCCACACACAGGTCTGGGGATTTTTTTTTACTAATGTACATCAATTGAAGCTCCATATATCAAAGTGTATACTTACTCAATAATCTTATTTTTACAAAACTGGGGGGAATATTGTGAATCCAAAACCTAAAGCTATTTTCTTAGACATGGATGGTACTATATTAAATCATTATAATAAGGTAAGTATACATACAAAAGAAATCATTGATCGCATGCGGAGTAAAGGATTTTTCGTTTTTATTGCAACTGGGCGAGCTTTCGATGAAATTGAAGGAGTTGTCCCAGAAGGTTTTGAAGTCGATGGGTACATTACTTCAAATGGGATGGCGGGTTATGTAGGGGAGGAAGCAGTCTTTGAGCATTCCCTTTCACGTGAGCTAGTGGAGAAGATTATTGAAAAAGCTAGAGCAAACAAGGTGTATTATGAACTTTTTCCTTATGGAATGGATCGAATTACATTAAAGCAAGATCAAAAATATGTGGAACATGAAATTAGAGAACCGAAGCCTGAGGATGTGGGTATTAATGAATGGCTCTCGAGGAAGCAAGCCATCAAAGAAGAAATTGTTTGGGCGGATGAAATCAAAGGAGAGAAATTTTCAAAGTTTTATTTCTTTGCTAGAACGAAAGAACATATCAATGAATGGAAGAAAGAGCTAGATCAAGTAAAGGAAGAAATTGATTTTACAACATCAATATCGTCTCTTCACAATGTGGAAGTAATGGTGGCCAATGTAAATAAAGCAACAGGAATAAAGGAAATGTTGGAGCACTTTGAATTAGTTGGTGCTGACATTATGGCGATTGGGGATAGCAATAACGACATACCAATGCTTAAGTTTGTCAATCATGCTGTGGCAATGAAGAACGCACCTGATCAAATTAAAGAAATGGTTGATGACGTAACCGAATTTACTTGTGATGAAGATGGTGTGTATCATTATCTTAAAAAGAAATTTGAACTGTAAACAGGTTTTAAGCACAGCCACACAGAAAATAATTGAGGATCTCTATTAGAAAAAGTAATAGAGAAAATGGAGGGGATCGCATGCAAGACTTTACTTTTCAAAATGGTACGAAGATTATTTTTGGTAAAGATCAAGAGAAAGTAGTTGGACAAGAAACGGTTTTTTACGGTAAAAAAGTACTTTTGCATTATGGTGGCGGTAGTATTAAAGAGAGCGGTTTGTATGATAGAGTTGTTCAATCCTTACAAGAGCAAGGCGTTGAAATTTTTGAGCTAGGTGGTGTCAAGCCAAATCCAAGAGTAAGACTTGTTCGAGAAGGGGTAAATCTTTGTAAGGAGAATCACATCGACTTAATTCTAGCTGTAGGTGGAGGAAGCGTCATTGACTCGGCTAAGGCAATTGCCATTGGCGTGAATTATGACGGAGATGTTTGGGATTTCTTTACGGGTAATGCACCTGTCACTGATTGTTTACCGATTGGAGTGGTGTTGACGATTCCAGCTGCTGGTAGTGAAAGCAGTGCAGGAAGTGTCATCACAAACGAAGAGGGCGCTTATAAACGGGCAGTAGGTCATGAAACAATGAGGCCTAAGTTTGCGATTTTAAATCCCGTTCTTACATATACATTGCCAACCTATCAAACGGCTTGCGGAATTACAGATATGATGGCACATATTTTAGAGAGATATTTCACGAATGAAAAGCATGTAGACTTAACAGACCGCTTATGTGAAGCGACATTAAAAACGATCATTAACAATGCGCATACCGTTCTTGAAGACCCGACGAACTATCATGCGAGAGCAGAAATTATGTGGGCAGGAACATTAGCACATAATGATTTATTAAGTACAGGCAGAATCGGTGATTGGGGAAGTCATGACATTGAACATGAGATCAGTGGGATCTATGATTTAGCGCACGGTGCAGGGCTTGCAATTATCTTCCCAGCATGGATGAAATATGTATATAAACATGATGTGAAACGCTTTGCACAGTTTGCGAATCGTGTGTGGGATGTTGAAATTAATTTAAATGATTTAGAAAAAACAGCTCTAGCAGGGATTAAGAAAACGGAAGAATTTTTTAGCTCGATTGGAATGCCAGTTACACTTAAAGAAGCCAACATCGATGACGAGCATTTTGAGGAGATGGCGAGAAAGGGTACGGAAAGAGGACCACTTGGTAACTTTGTGAAGTTGCAAGAGGCGGATGTTTATAATATTTATCAGTTAGCGAAGTAAGAGATGAGGCCTCGTTTAAAACGAGGTCTTATTTTGAGTTTTTCTCATAACCTGATATTTTCCAATAATAAAGTGAGATCCAATAAACGTGTATAAAAACTATTAAAATACTGATAAAATAAGAAGAAGGAATGTAGCCAGGCTTGAATGATATTATTCTGTTTTAAGGTCATACATTTTTAACTTCTATATTCATCGTGGAAAATAAGAAGCATGTTGTTCGGCTTAAAGAAATCTAATTAGTAGTCAAATGCTTAAAAAAGATTCAATTGATGTTAGGAAATCTCTTTGATGAGCCATGAAACGAAGAAAACCCCGATAATTCAACTGGAAATATTGGTCCTAGATGTGCTGTTGACTTGTAATAGGAAAAGATAAATGAATAGTATATAAAAAGGTCTGTAAGATAGAGGATACTGAGCTTTTTTAAGTGTCGTCTACAAAGGAGGGATGTCTATTGTTTAAGGATAAGTTAGGAAATATGATCCCCCATTATAATCAAAAGCTGTTCATGAGAGACTTATTAGCTGGAATAACACTTTTTGTTATGCTTATTCCTCAAGGGATGGCCTATGCGATGCTAGCTGGGCTTCCACCAGTGATGGGGTTGTATGCGGCTACGGTTCCTTTGTTTATTTACGCACTATTTGCTTCTTCTAAGCATTTATCCATTGGGCCAGTAGCGATCACATCTTTACTTGTTTTTTCAGGAGTCTCTATTTTGGCAGAACCAGGTTCCCAAGAGTATATTTCTCTCGTTTTACTCCTCGCAATTATGGTGGGGGCTATACAGCTTTTATTAGGGATAAGTAAGCTGGGGTTTATTGTGAAATTTATTCCCCACTCGGTGATGAACGGATATACATCTGCAGCTGCGATTGTGATTGGGCTTAGTCAGATCAAACATGTATTAGGAATTGATTTAGGGAATCACTTACAAGTTCACTATATCCTAATTGGTGCATTAGAAAAAATAATGGATATTAACCTGATTACGGTGTTGATCGGAATCACTAGTATTATCCTTCTTATTATGTTGAAAAAAATTGCTCCGAGTCTTCCAGGTGCATTATTGGTCGTTGTTTTATCAATCCTTTTTGTATTTTTATTTAACTTAGAAAAAAGTGGTGTACAAATTGTAGGGAATGTCCCTCAAGGGTTTCCGCAGTTTGTGGTCCCTTCGTTTACACTCGAAACTATTCAGCTCCTCATTCCGATGGCGCTGACAATTGCTCTTCTCGGTTTTATGGAGTCTTTAGCTATAGGAAAAGCGATTGCGAAGAAAGAGAAGTATAAACTGAATCCTGATAAAGAGCTAAAGGCTTTAGGCTTATCTAATATGATTGGTGCTTTCTTTCAATCGTTTCCGGTCAATGGTAGTTTCTCTAGAACAGCGGTTAATCATCAATCAGGCGGTGCCACTCAAATGACATCCGTCATAACAGGTGTGTTTATTATCATTACGTTATTGTTTTTTACTTCTTTCTTTTATTACTTACCAAATGCCGTGCTAGCTTCGATTATTTTAGTTGCGGTTTATAAGCTAATCGATATAAAGGAGATGAAGCACCTTTTTGAAGTGAAGCCGTTTGAAGGATGGGTTTGGGTTATTACGTTTATTGTTACGCTATTTGTAGGTATTCAATGGGGAATTATCATTGGGGCCATCTTTACGTTAGTATTATTGCTAAATCGAAGTTCTAAACCATCAATTGTAGAGATGGGGTATGTAAAGAGAGAGAAGACGTTTCGTAATATTAAACGTTATACAGAAGCAGTGACTTCAGATGAAGCTGTTATTCTAAGAATTGATTCAAATCTCCATTTTGCGAATATCTCATATGTAGAAGAGAAAGTAAAAGAGGTTCTTAAAGCAAGAGAAGGAACGAAATGGTTGATCCTTGATATGTCTGGTGTTAACGATGTTGATACCATTTCAGTTGATACGTTAGAGGAAATGATTGATTTCTATCACGACAGAGGGATTATTACGTTGTTTGCGAGTATGAAAGGTTCGATTCGAGATACGGTCAATAAAGTTAATTGGGATCAGAAGTACAAAGAACAGCAGAATCATTTACCACTAGAGCAGTTATTGAAAGCGAAAGGAATTAGCATGGAGAAAGAAGAATATGTTATTAGTGCACTGGATTATCAGATTTGATGAATAGTGTTGAACGGACGTCAATAGATCTAACCGGTTTTCTAAAAGACAAGTTAAAGTTTAAAGGTTCCTATCCCCTGTGTGTATCACACTTGGTCTAGGAACCTTTTTTTCATCATTTAACCACTCACATTTTTTACATGCACATTTTCAATATTTGAAGCTTTCATACGATTGTTCAAGAAATTGAAACTTACTAGTATGACTAAAACAAAAGTAGCTAGGAAAACAAATAAATTTGAAAACCCAATTAGCGGAACCATAAGTCCTAATATAAACGATCCTGCAGCAACCCCTGAGTCATATAACGTAAAGAACGTTGCGGTTGCATGCCCAGTACGACTAGTTGTTACTGCTCCAGTCGCTAATGACAAGAGAAGTGGCATCAAAGATCCATAGCCAATTCCGATCACTCCAGCAGCAATTAAAAATAGCCAAGCAGACTGTGAAAAAGCAAGAAGAAGAAAACCTATTGAGTACATAACTAAACTAGGAAGAATGACAATCTTAGGACCACGTTGATCAAACAAACGGCCTAAGTATGGTCTGGAAATAAGCATTGTTATAGCAAAAACTAGAAAGAAATAGCCCGAAACTCTCTCAAGCCCTATCTCAATTGCATATACCGAAATAAACGAAAGAATACCTGCGTATGCAAATGCGACAAGAGAGATGATGAATGAAAAAGGCAATGCTTTAAATTCAAAAAAGTCATGAATGGAAAGCTTTCGTTGATTTTGTGAAATGAGAGGTATTGTTGCATTCTTTATATTTACTATCAACGCACAGATGACACTAATGACAACAAAGAAGCTTAGGATAACAAATAATTGGTGAAACGAAATAAATTGAATAAGAGTAAGACCAATAAATGGTCCAATGACGATCGCAATATTCATGAACATCGTAAAATACCCGAGGCCTTCTCCCTTTCGTTCAACTGGCACGGTCTCTGTCGCAATGGTTGATGTCGTAGTTGTTAATATAGCAAAAGAAAAACCATGAATGAAGCGTAAGATCATAAGTGGTATGAATTGATCTACCCAAATATACCCTAATGAAGTGACGGCAAATAAACCTGTGCTAGCTATTAATACATTTCTTTTGCCAAAGCGTTGAAGCAAATTTCCTGAAAACGGTCTAATTAAAATCGCAGATAATAGCATTACGGTAACAACGAGACCAGCTTGTGCTTCTGTACCATTGAGCTCATAAATCACATAGATTGGCAACGTAGTTAATAGCGCATAGAAAGTAATAAACACAATTAAATTCACAAAAGCAACACTAAAAAAGTTCCTCGTCCAAATCGGTTTCTTATTCGTTTTCATCTAAACCATTCCTCTTTTGCCCTAACTTTTCTAGAAGATGCTGAAGTTGTTGTTGTTCCTGTTCAGAAAGCTTTGAAACGTATTGACCTTCGAAGCTATCGAGTTGAGCTTTTACTAATGGAAGTTTTTCTTTGGCAAATTCCGTTAATTCAATACGGCGTTCACGTTTGTCTTTACCTAGTCTTCTTGTAATCCACCCACTAGATTCCATTCTTACAAGTGTTCGAGTTACTGTCGGAGGTTCGACTTTCAGGTATTGCCAAATTTCAGTTTGAGTCATTGTACTTTTTTGGCTAAGTACATAAAGAATTGCCCACTGGGAAGAGTACAGACCAAATTCCTGCAACTCTTCATTTAATTCCTTGGATAAAAGTCTTGCCTTTTGATTTAACGTATGAAGAAGGTTGCTTGTATCCATTAGATGATCCACTCCTATTTTATTTAGCTAGGTAAATAAATGTGATGGTTTTATTATATAGGGGCAGGGAGGGGGATGTAAAGCAAAATAAGAGCAGTCCCTCTTTGGTCTGCTCTAAACTATTCTACCTCTGTATTTTAGTCAAATGTAACGTTGGTTGATGATCATGCGTGATCACTTCCCAATAATGCAGCATGTTATCGTGAACCGTAACATGTTCATTTCGGGAACCGATTATTTCTTCTGATAACACATTTAAATTCTTATCAAAAACACGTTTATGAAGGTACAGGCTATCATTTGAAAATACCTCAATTTCACCTATTTCATTGCTGCTCATATGAACAAGTTCTCCCACTTCAGCTACTTTTTCGTTTTCACTTTCATCATAAAGAGGTTCGCCACTATCTAAGGAAACTTGCAGCAAGCCAGTTGATTTTTTTCCCAAGCCATATAACTTATTGTTAGGAAAATCAATATAGCTAGGTTTTTCAATCCCGCCTTCTGGAAAGTACTTAATTGAGATTGATTGTTTTTCTAATGTATCATCTTCAATTGGAATCACATTATAAGTAATTTCCTTTGTTTCAACGCCACTATTACTGCTATAAATAACGACTTTTCCATGTGAAGATGGAATGATGTCTAAATTATAAACAATGGGTATCGAGGCAAGAACTACTTCTTCACTAAATGTACCATCTCTCGTTAGTTGTCTTATACTAATTTCTCGTTGTGGTTGCGACCAAGACCCCTGTATCTTTCAGCACTAAAAGGTGCGTCCCTTCTAATTTCCAAGATAAATAATCATTGTTATCAAATAAGGCTTTGTTGGTAACCTCCCAATTTTCATTTGTAGCAACAGACCCATGTAACCCAGTCGTACCAAGGAAACCATTTTTTGTCGTCCAAACGACAAATGTGACATCGTCCTCTTCAATGATAGAAAGGTTTGAATTCCGAGCAAAAAAGCCATCGTCATTCAATTGAATTTGTAACTCTGGGTCAAATGTATCTCCACCAAAAGTGGAGACCTCTTCAACAACGTTTGGTGTTGCGATATTCATCGAGCTAACCACTTTAGCTTCGATATTCTCAATCTCGTTCAATTCCTCGAAAGCATCGTGGTTTGGTTCTTGACACCCGAAAACAAAAATGACTAAAAGAATAGAACAGATAACTAGTTTTTTCATGAATAGTGAAACCTCCTTGTCTCATATTTTTAACCATTCTGAGCTAGAAAGGGGAAGATTTTTCATATCGGCTTTTCCAGCCTCAGAGACTTTCCTATTTAGGGGTACTGAGGTGGACAGATTATTTTGGAGTGTGTAATGGATACATACAATTTCATAAAGTACATAATTGCCTTTAACAAGAATGGGAAGTGCTTATAGAATCATAATGGGGAAGTAATCCTATTTATATTTTCCTATAAAGTACTAAATTTCAGTCTTTCTTTTAATTAATCGGTACATTTATGGGGGAAGATTAGGTACTATGGTCCAAGTCTAATAACACGTTGACAGAGTCTTTTTAAGCGTTTGTTATTTCAATAGATTGACAACGTTGTTATTGTTAAGTGGTCACCCCTCTAAATATAACTCTCCCAAGTTGTTTGAATTCAGCAAAAATAACAAGTTGTTATTAGGTGTACCAATCCTTCTAGTGATGCCTTATTCAATTATACCTCAAGCTTTACTTTTACTAATTTACATGAAAGGTTAATCCATTTTATGAAAGCTCAAAAACACTGTAGTTTTCATGATGTTTAAATATGACCTACTTAACAGAAGGGAGGATACATAGGAAAAAGCTATATTTGATAAAGGAGAGGGATTTTAAATGAAAAGAAAATATAAAAGATGGCTAGCGATGTTGATGGCATTCATTCTAGTTTTATCTCCAATGAATCTAGCTGTCTTTGCAGAGTTGGGCGAGGATGAAACAAGTCTTGATATGATTAATGATGATTGGGCGTTCAGTGCCTTTGGAGGAAATACTAGTATATCAAGTAGTCCTGTCCGTAACCCCGACCCAATAATACAAAACGACGGTTCGGTTACACTGCTGGCATCTGGAGGAAAAGTTGCTTCTGGAGATGAAGGACTTTCATTTTACTATAAAGAAGTCCCAGCAAATGCAAACTTCGAAATCCATACAAAAGCAAATGTCAAAAGCTTCAATAATAACAGCAATATTAGTACGCCTAATCAAAAATCCTTTGGTTTAATGCTAAGAGATGAGGTTGGGGAGCATGGAGATTCAAATGTGCAACAGAGTGACTATGTAGCTGTTGGTGCACTTGATGTAGAAATGAAAGGTTTCTATAAGCAAGGGTCCCAGTCCAAACTTGATCCTTTTGCGAATGTGAATATGCCAACAGCAGGGGAAGAGTATGAATTGTCTATTCGAAAGTCGGGAGATACATTTGTTGTGACAACGAATGGGCAAAATGAAACAGTTACAATCGATCAACTATTTAACGATCAAGTATTTGTTGGTTTTTACGTAGCACGAGATGCAGAAGTTACATTCAGTGACTTTGACGTGACGGTCGATTCAAGAGAGGTTAGTAGTTTACAAATCGATAAAACCGACATGAAAACTGAATACCTACGTGGTGAACAGCTTGACCTATCAGGTTTAAAAGTGAAAGCCATATTTGAGGATGACACTGAAGCTGAACTTTCCAGCAGTTACTACATAGTCACTGGTTTTGATAGTAGCGAAGTTGGCACAAATACCATTACAATTCATTACAATGGTGTCACTACTACATTAGACCTTGAAATTAAGGTACCTGGTGTAACTGGCCTCGACATTAAATATTACCCGGCGAAAACGGTCTATTATAAAGGGGATTCTTTTGACCCACAAGGGTTTGTCGTTGTAGTAGAATACGAGAATGGGTTTGACCATAAAGAGCTTACGAGCGGTCAGTATTCGTTTGTGGTTGCTGGGGAAGAACTGTCTGAAGAAGGCTACACGTTTGAAGAGGCAGGAACGGTTGAGATAACAGTTCGCTCTACCGAGACACCTGAAACAACGACGAGTTTTGATGTAGAAGTTAAAGATGCAGAGATCGCTAAACTTGATATAAGACAGCTGCCGGTGAAAACTCTTTACTTCTTAGGGGATGAGTTGGACCTTGCTGGCTTAAGTTTATATGCTGAATATAGCGATAAAAGTGCGGTAAGACTTCTGCCGGGTGAGTATAATGTGTCTGTTCTTGATACAACAACAGTTGGAGAGAAAGAAATTACTCTAGCTTACAAAGGAGTAACAGCCAACTTCCAAGTAGTCGTGAAAGAAAAAGAGTTATCGTCCATTGAAGTAACGAGTTATCCAAAAACAACGTATGTCGTTGGCGAAACTTTTGATTCTACAGGATTAGAAGTATCAAAAGTATATGATAACTTGGACATGGAAGTTTTATCTACTGATGATTATAAGATTGATGACTCAGAGTTTGATAGCTCTGAAGCTGGAACGTACGAAATTAACATCGTTCCGGAAGATAATGATATCAAGGCAATTTCGTTCCAAGTAACCGTTAGAGAACCTGTTGAACCAGCATGGAAAAAAAGAGATTTGGACAATCGTCTTCTGATCAGCGTAACTATGTTGATGACCAAGATGATGGGACTGTGAAGTTAGTGGCGTTAGAAGGCGGTGGGAAAATTACAGGCGATCATGATGGAATCTCGTTTTACTATACGGAGATAGATACGGAAGAAGATAACTTTGAATTGACTACTGATATAAAGGTTATTGAATACGCAAAGACTCCTCATGATGGACAAGAATCTTTTGGAATCATGGCAAGAGATGCAGTTAATTCGGTCCAAGATGCAAGTGTATTTGCATCGAATATTGCTGCTGTCGGTGGATTTAGTGGTGGAACAAGAGATGAGAACGGAACGCAAGGCTTTATTAGAACTGGCGTGTTAGCTTCTGACGGGGAAGGTAGCGAGGGCATTCAAAAACAGATGCTGAAAAATGTTAGACCAACAACAGATAATACGTACCCTGCCCAAGAATATAGACTAACGCTTGCGAAAACAAACAGCGGCTACACAATGAAGCTTAATAATGACGAAGAAGTGATGTTCTATGAACCAGAAATCTTAGATGTTCAAGATTCCAAAATTTACGTCGGCTTCTATACAGCGCGGCTGGCTACAATCGAAGTAAGTAACATTGATTTTACGGTTACTGCTGCTGCAACGGATGCACCAAAGGTTGAACCACCAGCGGAGCCGGTTACACCAAGTTTTACGATTGAATCACTTGATAAAACATCCAATACGGATTGCAACCTGATGGTTCAATCCAATGTAGATGGGATTGTCACGATTAGACAAGGGCAAGAGGTGATCGCTCAGGATGTAGAAGTGAGAGCAGGAGAAATTCGTGAAGTTGCCGCAAAGCTTAATTCAGGGAATACCAATTTTAGTCTTTCATTTTTGCCAGGTGATACACAGTATTTAACATCTTACAATCAAATTGTCCGAAACTTTACAGTTCAATCAAAAATATATGATGGAGATATTTATGTCTCGCCAACGGGGACAAATAGTGGAGACGGTTCAAGAGAGAACCCTCTCGATCTTGATACTGCTATTCATTTTGTAAGTGAAGGACAAAAAATTATTGTCCTTGAAGGTCACTATGTACGTAATTCAAAGCTTGAGATTAGGAAGTATAACGACGGTACTGAGGCTGCAATGAAGTATTTAGTCGCTGATCCTGAAGCAAAAGAACGACCTGTCATTGATTTTGACAGACGCTCAGAAGGTGTCGTTCATAGTGGTGATTACTGGCATGTAAAAGGAATAGACTTTGCTCGTTCGGCTGGAAATACAAAAGGGTATACGATTGGCGGTAGTAATAATATTGTTGAGGATGTTCGTGTGTACGAGCATGGTGATACAGGGTTACAAATTAGTCGTACAGATGGTTCGCCAAATAAGGAAGATTGGCCATCGTACAACCTCATTTTAAATAGCGTTGCCTTTGATAATCGTGATCCGTCTGAAAATAATGCAGATGGGTTTGCAGCTAAGCTAACAGTAGGTGAAGGGAATGTATTTAGAGGGTGTATCTCACATAACAACATTGATGATGGCTGGGATCTATACACAAAAGTGGGAACAGGTGCAATTGGTGCTGTGACAATTGAAAATAGCATTGCCTTTAATAATGGACGCTTAACAAATGGCTATGAAGGGAATGCAGGGAAAAATGGATTTAAGCTTGGTGGAGAAGGAGTACACGTTCCGCATGTGATTAAAAATAGCATTGCATTTGGAAATGGATACTTCGGATTCACAAGTAATAGTAATCCAGGGTTGATTGCTAAAAACAACATCGGCTTTGACAACCATGGGGCAAACTTAAGCTTTACAACATACGCGCACATTCCAACTGACTTTACAATCGACGGTTTTGTGTCATACAGAACAGCGGAGGTAGGAAATGCAAAAGATAGTTACCCTTCAAACGTGGAGTCGGATAATAACTATTTCTTTACCGGATCAGAATCAGTAAATAAATCTGGAGAGACATTGCCAAATGATATCTTAGATAGCCTTGAATCAATTTTTGAATATGATGGTGATGGAAAAATTGTTTCGATTAAACGGGGTGAAGATGGAGAGATTCTCTGGGGAGGTGTATGGGATACATTTAATGAATTAGATAACCCTGAAGCAGAAGCCGAAACCGTAGAAGCAGCGATTGACTTCACTCCACATGTTCTAAATGTTAAAGGTGTTAATAACAGTAATGGTAACAATCAATCTGTTGCGACGGTAAAAATTGAGTTTGCCGATGAGACAACAAATCAAGAGGTTGTATTAGAATCAATTCGATTGAACGGTATAGTTAAGCCTGTTCAGGATGCTGACATTGATGCTCAGAAAGTAACGGTCCAATTTTCTAGACATGACCTTGCAGTGATACTTGAAGAAGGAAATCAAGTTCCAATTGTTATAACGGGTCAACTTCAGTCTGGTGCTTTGTTTGAAGGTACAACACATATTACAGTTCGTAAGTAAGTGAAAGGCGGCTGAGAGTTGATTCTCAGCTGTCTTTTTATGTAGGTGTCACACTCTCCAGCTAGGTGAATATCATGTATTTTGAAAGGAGAGGAAAAAATGAATAATTATTATCAAAGTGAATTCGGTGATACAAGAGCATTACATGATCAATGCAAGCAATATATGCATTATCATGTAACATTAACAATGAGAGATGGCAGTAATGTAGATGGGATCATTCAGAGTGTTGGTACTGATGGGGTTCATGTTTTAGTTGGCGAGGATGTTATGGACCGTAGTGACGAACAAGATGAGCGTTACTTTGCTGGTGGATATGACTATGGATTTCCTAGAAGAAGGTTTAGACGATTTAGACCACAATTTTTCCCGCTTGCTAGTTTAGCTGCTTTAGCTTTATTACCTTATGTCTATCCAGCTCCATATCCGTACCCTTATCCATACCCGTATCCATATCCTTATTACTAATATCGATTGCAAAAGAGCCATTATAAAATATAACGTTACAGTAGAACATCTATATTACAGCGCATTGGATTTCAATGCGCTATTTTATAATGTCTTACATTTTAGCGATGAAACTTTTCCACTTCTATAACGTATATAGTAGTGGAAGGTGGGACGGACATGAAAAATAAAAAAATGATAAGTTTCTTAATCGTAACTCTACTGTTATTTATTCCATCAAAAGTGTTGGCTGTTGAATATGAAATTACAGATGTCGAAATACATGCATACCTACAAGCGAATGGGAATGTCTCTGTCCAGGAAAATCATACGTATGACTTCAGTGGTGAGTTTGGAGGGATAATTCGAGAAATAATTCCGAAAAAGGGAACGGAGATTATTCAACTAGAAGCATTTGAAGATAATCAACCTTTAGTAATTGAATCAAATGAAACCGAGCATCGCATCCATCGATCAGGAGAAGATGAAACGATCAAGATCGATCTCTTTTATGAAATAAAAAATGGTGTTGATGTTTACACGGACGTTGCTGAATTTTATTGGCCGTTCTTTGATCGAAGCAATGATACCACATACGGAAATTTAACGATCAATGTTTATCCGCCAGAATCAACAGCAAATGTCATTGCCTTTGGTTATGATGAGGCCTTTCAAAAAGAGACAGTTTTACAAGATGGGCATGTTCAATACAGCTTTGGGCAAGTACCGGGTAAAAGAAATGGAGATATTCGAGTTGCTTATGATGCAAATCTCTTCGGTGCAGCTACGGTTTCATCCAATCAACTGATGCGAACAGAGATTGAAGAGGCCAAACAACAATTACTTGAAAAAGAAGCTGCAGCATCAGAGAGAACAGAATTACTCTCATCCATTGGTGTGATGATAGTACCTTTATTTAGTTTCGTTTTACTTTTCCTTCTTGCTCGAGCTTTGCTTAAGGCGAAAGGAAAGCGCTCATTGCTCATGCGAGAAGTAACAACTGGGGAACTCATCCCGAAGGAAACACTCTCAATGCCAACAACCATTTTTTATATGAATTATCAACAGATCCACCCAGAGACTGTTGCCGCTGCGCTATTAGATTTAGTACGAAAAGGCCATGTAAAGAAACTTAAAGGTGATCGTATTAGATTAGTTGATCGAAGTGAGTTATTGAAACACGAAACAGTCTTGGTCGAATGGTTATTTGATGAAATAGGAAAAGGTGATGTATTTAACTTTGATGATTTATCATCCTATCTTAAAAATAAGAAGAATCATCAAAAATACCAACGTCAAAAAGTAAAATGGCAGGATGCTGTACGAGCTGAATTAAAGGAAGCTTCTTTGTATGAAAATAAGGTCAAATACCGTGTAACAGTGGGCTTATCAAGTATGATTTTACTTCCGTTTATTTTATTGTTTGCTGTTCATGGGTTAATCTTTTTTGCTGTATCATCTGGCATCCTGTGTATAGCATTGATTCTATTTGCGATTTGTTATAATCCAAAAACCTGGGAAGGTACAAAGATCACTCTTCAGTGGCGTAATTTTAAACAACATTTTCCAATTATGCAGCCTTCAACGTGGCAAGTTTTATCCGAAGATGATAAAATGCGTGCCTTCATTTACGGACTAGGAATGAATGAAAAAAGTATTAGGAAGAAAAATGAAACATTATTGAATGCTTTTAATTCAACAATAAGCGGAAATCCATCAGGTGCTGCACATAGCTTTGACCCAACTTGGCTTATCATTGCAGCAGCTGCCTCCTCGAACTTCAAACGTGCAGATAAGACGACAGGAGTGGTTGATAGTAGTTCTGGAGGCAGCTCTATTAGTGGTGGCGGCTCCGGAGCAGGAGGTGGAGGGGGAGGATCTGGAGCGTTTTAACATTTGTTTTAGTTAATTAATAGGTAATTAAGGAAGTCAAGTTAGACAACTGTAATTACCTTTTTGTAAGGTCAATTAGATACCTATTTGAACGTAATAAAAAAAACATTTGGGAATTAAGTTTATAAAGATTTCAGTTATTTATTTCGTCATAGGTGTAGTACTTGGTTATTATATGTCTGTTGCTCATGCTTATAATCTAACGGGGGTTCATGTCCATATTAATCTATTAGGATGGACTTCTATGACGCTTGCTGGTATTCTTTACACATTATTTCCAAGAGCGGAGTCTAGTATTCTAGGAAAGATCCATTTTTGGCTTCATAACATTGGGCTGCCGCTTATGATGATCGGTTTATTCTTCATGCTTCAAGGAAATAGCTCTCTTCACTTCTTCATTCCAATTGGTGCTACAGTAGTGTTAATAGCTGTTATTTTATTTGCAATTAATATTTTAAAAAATGCAAAAAAGGAGGACGTTCAATCATTATTTCAAAGGTAAATTAACGAATATAAAAAGGATGTGACCCTAGCAATTAAATGCATAGGGATTCACATCCTTTTTTTAATAGATTATTACTTTGAATGATCTGTTAACCATTCATCAATTAATGGATACGTATGTTTTACAGCACTTCTTCCGACAGTTACAGAGACGTGACCAGCAGGAATTAGCTTAAATGTTTTATCTTTACTAGATATCTTATCCATTAAACGTTCCGTCTGTTCAGGGATAGCAATATGATCGCGATCTGCTGCAATGTTTAGAACGTTTGCTTTAATGTTCTTTAGCTCAACTTGCTGTCCACGAATATACAACTCATCCTTAATTAACTTATTCTTCTGATAAAATTCACCGATCCATTGTCTGTACGCTTCACCAGGGAAGGGTACTCCATCACCGACCCATTTTTGCATGAGAGTCCAGTTTTTAACGAATTTGTCGTTATCTGCACGATCAGCTAGTGCAACATATGGGCCAAAGTAGTTGACAAGTGGTTTTAATAATTTGTTACCGAAATCAATTGTTTCAGCTGGGATGTTGCCAAATGTATCAACCATAAGATCTAAATTGAAATATCTTTCATCGACCCAATTCGTAAATAATCCTGCATCTTCAAAGTCGAATGGGCTCGTCAAAAAGATTGTATTACGAATCGGCAAGTTCGGATGTAGTGCTGAGAAAATAGCAGTTAATGTCCCGCCGATACAATAGCCAAGTAAGCTAATTTCTTTCGCTTCAGATGTGCGAAGTACTTTCTTCACTGCGCGTGGGATATAATCTAGCACGTAGTCATCCAATTTCATATGACGGTCTTCATAACCTGGTGTTCCCCAGTCTAACAAATAAACGTCATGTCCCTTATCTGTTAAATACTCAATTAGGCTGCTGCCAGGAGCTAAATCGAGAATATAAGGTTTATTTATTAGCGCATAGATCATTAAGATTGGCACTTTATTTGTCTTTTTCTTAGCTGGCTGATAGCGGTAAAGCTTTGCTTTATTTTTCGTCCATATGACTTCTTTAGGAGTCTGACCTACTTTTGGTTCAGGCTCTTTTGTCAGGACATCCATCACTCGTTTAAAACGTTTTATGTCTTTTTGGCAATCCTCAGGCACTGTTTCCATTAATGTTTCAAGCGATTTGGTACTAGTATAAACCATTAACCATTCTCCTTTTCACATCTAACCTAAATTTTTGTTACATGTATAATCCGCCATTTACATTGATGCACTGACCAGTGATATAACTGTTATTTGCTAAGAATAACACAGCGTCAGCAATTTCAGCAGTTTGACCTAGGCGCTTCATTGGAACTTTCCCTACAATTTGTTCTAATACTTTTTCAGGCATTTCTGCAACCATTTCCGTTTCGATAAATCCAGGGCAAACAGCGTTGACTGTAATTCCTTTACTAGCCGTTTCTAATGCAAGGGATTTTGTGAAACCAATCATTCCTGCTTTAGAAGCAGCATAGTTTGTTTGTCCGAAACCACCAGCTTGACCGATGATAGAGCTAATATTGATAATGCGACCAAATTGTTGCTCAAGCATAGGGTTAATAACCGCTGAAGTAGTATGATAGATACTATTCAAGTTTACGTTAATAACTTCATTCCATTCTTGTTCGCTAAGCTTTTTGAACGTGCGGTCTCTTGTAATTCCTGCATTGTTAACAAGGATGTCTACTTTGCCGTAATAGTCGATCGTATTTTCAACTAAAGCGTGTGCTTGGTCATAGTTAGATACATCTGCTTGGAATGCTACACCGCTTCCACCAAGTTGATCAATTTCAAAAAGCACTCCATCTGCAGCGTCTTTTCTAGCGTTGTAGTTAATGACAACTTTTGCACCTTTGCTAGCAAGATCTTTAGCGATCGCTGCACCAATTCCACGTGAACCCCCTGTTACGATGGCAACTTTTCCTTCTAAACTTAATCCTTCTTGTTGTTTTTGAGCTGATTCATTTTGAATAATTGACATTTTTATTCCTCCAAATATGTTTGTAGTTTAGTTTGTGTAGTAATGAGCTTTTAAGTTTTGTTTACTCTGGCTTTTGTTCTTGATTTTGTTCTTGATTTTGTTCTTGATTTTGTTCTTGATTTTGTTCTTGATCTTGCTTTTGTTCTTGCTGCTCTGGATTTTGCTCTGAAGACGGTGAAGGAGTGTTTTGTGTTGATTGCTCTTCTTCATTCGTCAAGATTTTTAAGATTTGACTCATTTTTTTATCGAGTCTTGTAATACTAGCTTTTAATTTAGTGATTTCTGAGGATACATTTTGATTAAGAAACTCGTCCTCAATTTTCTCGTCAAGATTTTCGACTTTTTCCTCAACATTAATAATTAATGAGGCAACACTTGAGATTTCTTCACGAGTTGGAACATTGATTTGCTTGAGATACGCATCAGTTGCACTTTGAATGAACTGTTGGTATTGGAGGTATCCACTTTGCAAATGCCCTAAATACTCCGCGTATTCTTCCTTTTTCAGAGTTTCGTGGATTGCGTCGCTTAGATTCGACTCTGTTTGTTCATACATGCTTTTCCACAGAGAAAAAGGATCTAGCGTGGTTTGTTTTGTCATGAATCCCACTCCTAACTTTATTTAAAAAGATTGTACAACTTAATAGTAAGGCAAAATGAGTAGATTTTTGGCAAAAACAATTCGTAAAATAGTTTCATTTTTCCTTAAATTTTGACATTTTTCACGCTTACATTTGGATAAAGGTGTCGTTTTTTATCGTAACTTGTCGTTTTATGAAATTCATGGTAAGGGTTGACTTTTTTTACCTATAGGTGTAAATTACATATATAGATAATTAAATATTGGTGAGAAGGTGATAGAATGACACCCAGAAGCAGTAGCATAGATAAAAAGAAAGCAGAAGCAGCAGGAGCTCCGAAAAATTTCATTATTCCTGTATTACTATTGCTATTAAAAGATTGGAATGCACATGGTTATGAATTAATGCAAAAACTAACGCAATTTGGGTTTCACTCTGTTGATCAAGGGAACTTCTATCGAATTCTTCGTCAACTAGAAAAAGATGACCTAGTTACATCCGAATGGGATACAACATCATCTGGTCCAGCAAAAAGAATTTATTCCATTACTTCGGCAGGAGAGCAATACCTTGATATTTGGGCAAGTTCACTAGAGCAATATCAAAAGATGCTTGATCAATTTTTCAACATGTACACAAACTTCTTCACACCACCTAGATAGACAAAAAATGAAGATAAGAAGAATGATTAGTAAAGCTTCATAGTCAGTCACCGAAACTCGTTAGTAACATAAACAAATGTTTTAGCTTTGTTTTATGTTGTTAATACCGGGTCATAATTTGACTTTGGTAAATATATAACTTAATTATGTGGAGGGATTTTAGATGGTGGCAAAAAAGGAGACGAATAATTCAAATAGTGGTTTCGTAAAAGATTGGTGGAGTCAATTTAATTTCATTGAAGAATTTGAAGCAAGAACACTACAAGCGTTTGATAGTCAAAAAGAGTGGATTGAAGGAACGAAAGAACAGTTAAATCAATTTGAAGAGAATTCAAAAAAGATGACAACAGAGTGGAAAACAAGTACACAGTCGTTACTTGAGAATTATAACAGCGCATTTGGAGTTCAAAATTATCAAGAGTGGTTAAATAAACTAGAAGATATCAGTCATAAATCTCAATCAATTGCTACATTACCAAGTAAGGCTTCACTTGAACTACTTTCAAAATCAAATGAACAATTACAAGATGCATTTGCAAATGCAATCGCTCAAAACCAAAAAATGCGTGAAAAATCAACGAATGCATTTGAAGGGGTTTTTGAACAATGGAAGCAAACACAGCCTCAAATGTTCAAATTCTTTGACTTTTATGCAACTAATGCAAAATAATTCATTCTAAAAGGAATCCAAGCTTATTCATAAAACATAACAGCCTCTTAGGAATTAGACTTCTCAAGATGATCCAAGTTAGACTTTATGAATGGCTCGTTTTCCTTTTTTTATGCGCAAACGCTTTCTATACCCTTTATTACTATTGACCTTGTTACTTGGAACTGGAGAGAAACATGAAAAAGTAAGGGGGAATGGAAATGAGATTAAAAGGAAAAGTTGCGATTATCACAGGTGCATCAAGAGGAATTGGCGAAGCAACAGCCAAAAAGTTTGCTTTAGAGGGTGCAAAGCTAGCTTTAGTGGATGTAAATAAAACTGAAGTTGAGCGTACTTCCACTATGATACATGAGCTTGGTGGAGAAAGTATCGCACTTGAAGGAGATGTAACGGATCGTCAAAATGTCGAGAAAATAATGGAAGAAACTGTTGCTCAGTATGGTCGAATTGACATTGTCGTCAATAATGCAGGAATTACAAATGACGCGAAATTAGTAAAGATGACAGAAGCTCAATGGGACAGCGTCATAAATGTGAATCTAAAAGGCGTATTTAATGTTGCTCAAGAGGCAGCAAAAGTAATGATTGAACAAAAGAGTGGGGTTATATTAAATGCTTCATCTGTTGTCGGTCTTTACGGAAATTTTGGCCAAACGAATTATGCTGCCGCTAAATGGGGAGTAAATGGAATGACAAAGTCTTGGGCTAAGGAATTAGGAAAATATGGAATACGTGTAAATGCTATTGCTCCTGGCTTTATTGCGACACCTATGGTAGAAAAAATGCCAGAGAAAATTATAGACATGATGAAGGAAAAATCAGTCTTAAATTGTATGGGAGATCCAGAGGATATAGCGAATGGTTATGCGTTCCTTGCGTCGGATGAAGCGAAATATATTACAGGAACGATCTTAAGCATTGATGGCGGAACCGTTCTTTAGTCTCTTTGAATAGTTTAAAATTGTTGATACAAATATCAACGGCAACAACACTTGTGAGGAACAAGTGTTGTTGCCGTTTTTGTTTTATCGTATTTTCAGGGAATGTAATTCTAGATTTTAAAATTTTAAGCATCTTTTACTCGAGCTTATCGTCTATACTTACGACAAAAGATGTGGGAGGTTGAGAAATGAACGATCACGAACTCATACGTGAGATTCTTACAGGTGATCAACAAGCTATTCAACAATTACATGAACGATATGTGGATCGAATTTTTCAATACATATACATACAAACGAATAGCTATCACGATACAGAGGAACTGCTGCAGAATGTTTTCTTTAAAATGGCACGGCAGCTAGGTCAATTTGAAGGAAAATCTTCATTTAAAACATGGATTTTTAAAATAGCCCGAAATGTCGTGATTGATTATTACCGTAAGCAAAAAAAGGAGCGTCAGTCCATTTCAATGGATAAAGACGTAATCGAACATTTAGGTGGCAAGGATGAATCAGCGGAGGTCACTGTTCTTCGTCATTTACATATGGATGAAATTCTCAAGACTATCGATAAGCTACCTAGTCATTATCAGACTGTTCTCCATTTAAGGTTTATCGAGGGTTTTTCAACCAAAGAAACAGCGGACATTATGGGGAAATCCATTCTTTCGGTGAAATCAACTCAACGAAGGGCAAGATTGGCTTTATCTGAACGAATGAATATGGAGGTGAGTAGCCATGAATAACCGAAACCGTCATGAGGAAGAACTTCGTTATATTATGCAACAACGAGAGAAGGTGAAAGCATCTAAGGATGCACGTGATAAAAGTCTGCTAGCATTCCAAGATGGTTTAAAAGATATTAGTAATCGTTCTAAAAAGGAACTGAAACGAAAGAAGCTTCGTCAACGTGTAATTGGGAGCGTGGCTACAGTTGTTGCAGCAGGAATTGCAGGTCTATTAATAATAAATTTTACTGTCTTGCAAGACGACACACAAGATGATTTGCCAACCCATATCGTTCCAGATGTTGTAGACGATGAGAAGAAAGGGGGAGAATCGATTGATCTGCAGCATACCGAAGAAAACCCAGATCTGTTACTGAAAATACTCGAGAGACCAACCTTTGATTTTGATGATTTAAATGCAATGAATACGACTAGCATATACAACGATACATTTTCTGTGTACCTTCCAAGGGATTGGTTTGTAGAGGAAGAGCAGGAGGAGGAGTTTTATTCCGTTCACGTAAATGGTCCAGCCTCAGAGGAATTGAATCTTCTTCTCTTTGATGTTAATGCGGAAGAAGAACTAATAGAAGAGAAAATTCAAGAGCTAACTGCTGATTTTACTCAAACGGGGGAGACAACTGTACCACTAGATCTGTTAATCAACGAAATGCGAATGAATTTTCAGGTTTCATTTCCTTTCAGGGAGGTCCTTCCTTTTGATCAGGAGAACACAAGGATGTATGCATTTATTGATGATGACACCGGGCGTTTTCTCGAGGTATATGTATCTCAGTTATTTGGACACCCGATGATCTATACGGCAGATTTTCCTCTTGATGATAAGGAAAGCTGGTCTATATCGTGGCTCATATTCTCACAAATGAGAGTAGGAATGCCTTACATTTTTCCAGGATCAGAAGGAGACATTCACCAAGAGTACCAAAGACCTTTGGAACAAACGGTTCTCCTCCAAGTAGGAGCTATTGGGTTCGAGGAAGTTCAATTAGAGCTCTATGTAAATGAAGAAGCGGGAATCACAAGTTACCTTCCAAAAGATACAAAGATTGAACGAATTGAACACGATTATTTTATAGAATGGCGCTTTAGCGATCCGGCAGTTTCAGCTAATAGTTTTTACTCATTCGGTAAACTTAAGGATGGATTTCCTATTGAACAAGGGAAAGAAATTATGTTTGATGCGTTTAACATCGACCTTTCATACCACGAAGACTTAGGCGGAGGGATTCCTCACCACTACGCTTACTATAGTGGAATGGACGAGGAGTTTATCGATGGATACTTTGAGCTGTTTGAACTGTCTGGAGAATGGTTTTACAAGCATAAGCATGCTGACCGAGAGGATTATAATGGAGGTGTGTTTATGCAAAGATTGGATACGTTTATTGGTTCTTTAGAGAAGTATTAAGGGATGTAAGGGTATCTCTAAAGCTAGTACAGAGGAGGCAATGGCTCCTTTCGTTAGCCTGAGGATATCCACTTCTCTCAAGGCTCTTAAAAGATGTAGTAACTTCGTACACGACTTCGAGATTATCCCAAAAGGTTTAAAGCATGCCTTTTTGGATAATCCCCCTTTATTCATGTCTTTCCTTCATCCATATTCATTCGTCTTATCCTCATTTACATAAATTTAACATCCGATTTACGAGTGATTTACATTGTTATGATAATTTAAACATAATGTCGAATATTGAATGAAGGAGTTGAAGGAATGTGAATAAAACTTGTGAAAACTCTGAAGCTATTAACTTAAATCATCCTTCCTTTTATAATAATAGAGAATTAAGTTGGTTAGATTTTAATAATAGAGTGCTAGAAGAAGCAGAAGATGAACGTAATGCTTTATTAGAGAGGTATAAATTTTCAGCTATTTTTAGTTCGAATTTAGATGAATTTTTTATGGTGCGTGTGGCTGGTTTACTCGACCAGGTAAAAGCTGGTTATAATAAGCCGGAAAATAAAGCGGGTTTAACACCTAAACAACAATTAAGTGCCATTTCTCAAAAGGCGCATGCTCTTGTAAAAGAGCAAGACAACGTATTTTTAAATGAATTGTCTCTTTTATTAACAAAAGAGCAGGTTGAGATCTTATCAGTAGAGAGTTTATCTCCTAAATTGCTCCCTTTTTTAGAAAAGATTTTCGATGAGCAAGTTTTTCCTGTTTTAACCCCTATGGCGATTGATGCTTATCGTCCCTTCCCTATGTTATTAAATAAATCACTTAATCTAGCTGTTGTAGTAAAACCGAGAACGACGGAGAAGAAAAAACTATTACCTTTACAAGGAAATTTAGTCATAGTACAAGTACCGTCTGTCATAGATCGATTCATCGAGTTACCTTCAAAGGGGAAAAAGAGAGAGTTTGTCTTACTAGAAGAAGTCATTTCTATATTCATTCATAAGTTGTTTACAGGTTATGATGTGAAATCTGTTACTTTGTTTCGCATTACACGTAATGCGGATTTAACGATCCATGAAGATGGGGCCGAAGATTTATTAAGAGAAATTGAAGAGGAATTAAAAAAACGAAAACGTGGTGCTGCTGTTCGGTTAGAAGTCCAGCATCAGCGTAGCGACAAACTCGTGGTTAACTATTTACTTGAACAATTGGAGATTCATAGTAAAGACGTATATTATGTACAAGCTCCGCTAGACTTAACTTTTCTATTTTCTTTCTGCAAAGTAATTCAAATGACACACGAGCACTTAGCTTCAGAGACATTCATCCCGCAACCACCTCAAGATCTTGAAGGAGAGGGGGACATCTTTGCGAAGATCAAAGAAAAGGATGTGTTGCTTCATCATCCTTATGAATCTTTTGAACCAGTTGTTGATTTCATGTCACAGGCTGCTGATGATAAAGATGTTTTAGCGATAAAACAAACTCTATACCGGGTCAGTGGAGATTCGCCTATTATTAAAAGCCTTAAACGTGCTGCTGAAAATGGAAAACAAGTAACCGTTCTTGTGGAGTTGAAGGCAAGGTTTGACGAAGAAAATAATGTTCAATGGGCAAAAGAGTTAGAAAGAGCAGGGTGTCATGTTATATATGGTATGACTCATTTAAAAACACATAGCAAGATTACCCTTGTTGTCCGACGTGAAAGAGGAAAAATTCAAAGATATGTTCATTTAGGAACTGGGAATTATAATGACGCAACAGCTAGAATATATACGGATATGGGCTTGCTAACAGCTGATGATCAAATAGGCACCGATGCTATCAATTTCTTCAATTACCTAAGTGGTTATATGGAAAAACCAACTTATTATCACCTAGCCGTATCTCCATTTGGTATCAGAGATACATTTATTGAATTAATTAATAGAGAAATTGAGTGTCATAAGCAACATTCAAATGGGCGAATTATAGCTAAAATGAACTCGTTAACAGATAAAAAGTTAATTAAGAAACTTTATGAAGCATCAATGGCAGGAGTAGAGATCAACTTAATTGTGAGAGGTGTTTGTTGCTTACGTCCAGGTGTTCAAGGTGTTAGCGAGAACATTAAGGTGCGAAGTATTGTGGGAGCGTTTTTAGAACATACAAGAATTTTCTATTTTCATCAGAATGGGAAAAATGATCTGTTTTTATCATCGGCTGATTGGATGACTAGAAATATGGAGAATCGTATTGAAATTCTATTCCCAATATTAGATGGCCGCCTAAAAGACCGTATTTATGAATGCTTGATCCTTACGTTAAAAGATAATTATAAGGCACGTGAGCAAGCTAGCAATGGGCAATACCAGTATGTTAAGAGAGCTAATGATGAGGAAGAAATTAACAGCCAAACAGTGTTATGCCAAGAAGCATATCTTACAATAAAACGTAAAGATTCACCGAATATAAAAGTGCCAGATAAATTTAAAAAGAGATTAGTGAAATTGGGTAATTCTTATTTAGTTAAATTAAGGGGAGTCTATAGTTTTCTAAATTAAATATAATTGTAATAAGAGTACTAACAGCCCCGTCAACGCTGTCAGTGTAGCGACCCCACTTGTCGATCTACCCAACATGATTGTACTATTAAATATGGTTAAATCAGTTAAGCCTATGTAAATAACGTTTAAAGTTTTCATAAAGAAAGTAAGGTCAAGCAAGAAGGTGCTAGGGTGATGTAGGTTCTAGCGCTTTTTTGTGTTATTACGAGTAATTTGTGTAATGTGGCGAGTATGGAACGGTTTACGGCTAGTAAAGCTGTTCTTACGAAAGTTCTAAGAGGAAAAATTATTTGAATATTGACAACTATTATCGAATCATGGTACAAACTGCATATGGTTTTTCTACATATTGAGTTGTAAGTGGCACAAAAGAGCATACTGAAAATAAGAATAACAGAAGGAAGGTCTTACGATGGAACAGAGTTGCCAGATTATAGATTGTACCATTCGAGATGGGGGATTAATTAACAACTGGGATTTTAGCGTTGAATTTGTTCAAGACTTGTATGACAGCCTTAGCGCTGCAGGCGTTGAATATATGGAAATCGGTTATAAAAATTCACCAAAGCTTCTCCAAGCGACGGAGCCGAACCCATGGAGATTTCTTGATGATAACTTCTTAAAAGAAATTATCCCTGAGAAAAAGTTCACAAAGCTTTCTGCTTTAGTCGATATTGGGCGTGTAGACCCTGACGATATTTTGCCACGTGAGCAAAGTCCTTTAGATATGATTCGTGTCGCTTGTTATATTCGCGAAGTCGACAAAGGATTAGAACTTGTTCAAATGTTTCATGATCTGGGCTATGAGACATCGCTTAACATCATGGCGTTATCTAGTGTACCTGAAAATCAACTAATTGAAGCATTTAATATGGTGAAAAAGAGTGCTGTTGATGTGGTTTATATTGTTGACTCTTTTGGAAGTTTAGATCCAGCTGACATTCAGCACCAAGTGAACAAGTTTAAAGAAATGATTCCTAACAAGAAGCTAGGCATTCATACACATAACAACATGCAACTAGCTTTTGCGAATACGCTGACTGCAATGAGAAATGGAGTTACCTTCCTTGATTCCTCTGTTTACGGAATGGGCCGAGCTGCAGGAAACTGTAATACAGAACTTCTCGTTACTCATATCCAAAAAGCGAGTTATGAATTAAAACCAGTACTTGATGTTATTGAAAAGCACATGCTCGAAATGCGTCAAAGATGGGAATGGGGATACATTATTCCTTATATGATTTCTGGAACCTTAAATGAACATCCACGTGTTGCTATGGCCTACCGTGCAAGCGAAGATCGTGATAAATTTGTTGATTTTTATGATAAGGTAACATCACCAGAATCTTCTTTGGCGCAAGAGTCGAAGTAGGTTATTGATTCAAAAGAGAAGGGGCTGTCTAAAAACTCCAGAACAGAGGAGGCAATGGCACCGTCGCTAAGCTCCGTGAAAGTGTAACCCAATCCTCTCAAGGCTTTTATTTTAAAAGATGTAGCGACTCCGCACATTGCTTCAGGGGTGTCTCAAAAGGTCAAAAACAGACCTTTTGAGACACCCTATTTTTGATTCAGTTTCTACCCCTCCCTTGCGAAAAATGTCGTATTTTCGGAATAAACATTGCTTTTACTATTTTAGTATGATATATTATCATCCGTTGCCTTTAAAATTATTGTAATTTAAATTTTTTGATAAAAGACAAAATTTCGTAATATAGTTTTTGTTCTGGGAAAAAGTAGGAGGATATTATATATGTCATCAAGAGCTTCATTCACAAATGTTATTGCAGTAGGGTTTATGTTGTTTGCTTTATTTTTTGGAGCTGGGAATTTAATTTTCCCTGCGATGCTTGGTCAAATGGCTGGAGAGAATATACTATCTGCGAATGCTGGTTTTATCGTGACGGGTGTCGGATTACCAATTCTAGCGGTATTAGCTTTGGCCTTTTCGGGTAAAGGCGATTTACAATCACTAGCAAGTCGAGTACATCCGTTATACGGAATAATTTTTACAGTTGCTCTTTATTTAGCTATCGGGCCACTTTTTGCTATACCGAGAACAAACACGGTTTCTTTTGAAATGGGAATTAGGCCATTTTTAAGTAACCATGATAGCTTTTTACCATTGTTTCTTTTTTCAATCGTATTTTTTGGAATTGCACTCTTTTTCTCATTACAATCTAGCAAACTAGTTGATATTATTGGGAAAATTTTAACTCCATTATTATTAATTTTTATCGGAATTCTTATTGTCGTTTCATTCGTTAAGCCGATTGGACAAGTTCAAGCACCAGTAGAATCCTTTATAGATAATAGCTTTTTCAAAGGATTCCAAGAGGGCTATTTAACGATGGATGTTCTTGCTGCTTTTGTCTTTGGTATTGTGATTATTAACATCATGAAGGACAGAGGAATTACGACGAAAAGGGAAATCATGATCTCTACTCTAAAAGTAGCATTAATTGCTGGCGGGCTACTCGCAATCATTTATTCTTCCCTTACGTACATGGGGGCAAAAAGTGTAATCGAGCTTGGCCATTTAGATAATGGAGGAGCCATTTTAGCGAGTGTATCAAATTATTATTTTGGACCATTTGGTAAAGTAGTATTGGGTTTTATTGTGATTGCTGCATGTTTAACGACGAGTATCGGATTAATCACATCCTGTGCATCATATTTCAATAAAATTGTGCCTTCTATTTCTTATAAAAAATGGACAATAATTTTTACGATTTTTAGTGCAGTCATTTCGAATTTTGGTTTATCTACTTTAATCAACATTTCGGTTCCGGTACTATACATGCTTTATCCATTAGCAATGTGTTTAATGGTTCTTACATTTTTACATCCGTTCTTTAAAGGAAAACAGAAAGTTTATCAGATTAGTATTTTGTTTGCCTTTATTGTTAGTTTCTTTGAAGGGTTAAATGCAGCCGGCTTCCAAATTGAGACTGTCCATAATCTATTTACTGGGGTTCTTCCTTTGTACACTGTTGGATTAGGTTGGGTTGTTCCGGCTATAGTAGGTGGAGTCATTGGCTTTTTGGTTAGTCCAGTTGGCAAAGAGACGGTGAATCATACTTTGGTTGAAGAGAAATAGAAAATATAACTATAAAATAAAAGCTATCTAACGACCAATGAGTGTTAGATAGCTTTTTGTTAGAAAGAGAGAGAAGTATATGTCCAATTAAGAGATCATTGAGTTCCGCTAGTTCATTAAGTTTTTAAATGATTTTATATACTTTTTACCCTTGGAAATAGAAATGATCTGAAATATAATAAACCTACTAATTACCAATATATACATATGTCATATTAATAAGGGAGCTTATAGAATGAAGGCGACAAAGATCTTATTTATTGGAGATAGTATAACTGATTGTGGAAGATTAGAAGATCACGACGGTTTGGGATATGGCTATGTAAGACTATTGCATGATTATTTGGTGACAACTTATCCATCTATGACTTTTCAATTTGTGAATGTAGGGATAAATGGTAATCGAATTGTTGATTTGTTTTCAAGGTGGCAAACAGACGTAATAGACCATCAGCCAGACTTTGTTTCCATATCAATTGGAATAAATGATGTATGGAGACAACTAGATCGTCCAGAAATGGAACAAGTAACACCAGAAGACTATAATCGAATTTACATTGAGTTATTAAAAGAAGTTAGAGACAAAACCAATGCCAAAATCTTATTAATGGAACCAACGATTATTGGAGAGGACCCTAACTCAATTGGAAATAAAATGCTAGTAGATTATGTAGAGATCGTAAATAAAGTAGCGAAGCAGTTTAATGGAACAGTTATTCCAACAAATAAAGCGTTTATTAACTATTTGCAATCCAATCCTAATTATAAGCTGACGACAGATAGTGTACATATGAATACAAAAGGAAACATGCTAATGGCCACGACCTGGCTTAGAGCTATAGAAGATCAACTTGTATAAAAAGTAGTTTCTTAGTAGGGCATTGGAAAAGGTGAAAATCGACCTTTTTCAGTGCCCTCTACTCATTGTGTTTGACAGACTTCTTTTACCCGAGCGCTTCATTTTTTTTCTGTTTTTCTTTTTTTACTAACACTTTCTTTTCCCAGACTCTGCTCTTCCAACGTCCAAATAAAACTAACCCTCGCAGCCATTCATCAACAACAAAAGCCAACCAAATCCCAATCAATCCGTAGCCAAGTTGAATACCTAGTAAATAATATAATGGGACACTAAAGCACCAGATGATGATAATGGTCACCATCATTAAGTAGCGTGCATCGCCAGTAGCCTGAATTGCTTGACCGAGAACAATGTTAAAGCAGCGACCAGGTTCTAGAATAATACCCATTAGAAGCAACATACCACCTGTAGAAATAATTAATGGGTTATCAGTAAAAAGACTAAACAATGGTTCTCTAGCTAAAATAAGAATGATAGCAACACCTAGACAGAGTAACATACTCATTCGCAGATTTTTTAGAGCCGTTTTGTACGCTTGTTCAAATTCTCCGGCACCAACTAAGTGCCCTATTATAATTTGAGTTCCTCTTCCTAAAGAAATGGAAATGACAATCGCAAAGAATAAAATATTTAATGTATAAATTCTAGTCGTTAACATCTCCTGTCCAAGTGAAACAATAAAGCCAGTAGTAACAATTTGACTTAATGAATAAGAAAGGTTACCAATTGCACTTGGAACGCCAATACTTAAGATTTGATAGAGTCGTTCCTTATTCCAATCGATCATATCTTTTATATGTAGTCGAACGTCAACTCTCTTAAATAAAATCATAAAATTAATGATAAGCCCTAAAAATTGACTTGCAACTGTGGCAACAGCAACTCCAACTACACCTAATTGGGGAAAGCCAAGAGCTCCAAAAATTAATAAATAATTCCCTATGATGTTTATAATGTTTATTCCTACTGTTACAAACATTGTATCCCTTGTAAAGCCATGGGCTTGAATAATTGCCGAAATAGTGAGCATCATCGCTTGCAGGAATAAAGCTCCCCCTACTATTAATAAGAAGCTTCTTGCTTGATGAAATAATGCTGGTTCTAAGTTGAAGAATCCTAAAAACGTTTTGCTAAATAGAATCATAATGATGCTAATGATTAAACCAAACAAGAAATTAAAGGTAATCGCATTCCATGCAAATTTTCGAACATCATTGTATTTGTTCGCACCAAGATATTGAGCGATAACTACTCCTGCTCCAGTAGCACCAAATTGAAAAAGAAAAAACATAAACATAACTATTTGGTTAGAAACACCGACGGCTGCTACAGCTTCGTCTGATATGAAACTTAACATAAAGGTATCAGCTATTCGAAGGGACATGTGCAAGAATGTTTCGATAAAAATAGGCCAGGTTATTGCAAAAAGAGAGAGTTTTTTTACTTCACTTGTAGCCATTAAAGTCTCCTATTCTAAAAATTTGTTCAACATCCTCTGTAAAACGCTTTCAATAACAAACTTAATCTATTCATTTGTTTATGGATTCATGCCCTAATAGTAATATATATTATTATAAATGCAACGATATTTTTAAAGAGTATAAAGAAAAATAAGAAAAATATTAACTAATTTAATGTTTGTCAAATTAGTTATACTATCGGAATTATTACGAAATCTTAGTTCGGTCGATACACAAACTAAGAATGTAATGATATAATCATAAAAAGTGAAAGCGGTAACAAATATTTTAGGAATAAGACCTTTGTTTTAAGATGGAACTTAACTTATTAAGGGAGGGAGAAAATTTTTATGGTAGATGTAATGACAATAGGAGATGCTATGGTTTCATTGAATCCACAGGCGAAGGGACCTTTGAGGTTCGTATCAACTTTTGAACGCAAAGTAGGTGGAGCCGAGTTAAATGTAGCAATAGGTTGATCCAGATTAGGATTACATACAAAATGGTTTAGTCGACTTGGACAAGACGACTTTGGCAGATATATTTTTAACTTTGTTCGAGGGGAAGGTATTGATGTGTCACATGTCAAGCTTGTTGAGGGATATCCTACCTCTGTCTATTTTAAAGAGATTATGGAGGATGGAAGTGGAAGTACATTTTATTATCGCTCGAACTCTCCAACATCCACATTAACAGAGGAAGAATTAGACGAATTACAGTTTGTAGGTGCAAAACTCCTGCATATAACCGGTGTTTTTCCAGCTATTGATCCTAAAAAGAATATTAATGTTATTAAAAAGGCCATCACTTTAGCAAAAGAACAGAATATGCTTATTTCTTTTGACCCTAACATACGTTTGAAAATATGGTCTAAGGAAGATGCGAAAGCGGCATTAACTGAATTTCTCCCATATGTCGATATTTTGTTAACTGGTTTAGATGAAGCAGAGATATTATTTGGTACAAACGACCCCAAAACGATTATTGCAAAATGCAAGCAATTTGGAATCTCCTATGTTGCGATTAAGCGAGGAGATAAAGGGGCAATCGGGTATTACGGGAACGAATATTTGGAGAGCCCACCAGTTGCACTAAAAAAAGTAGTGGATACAGTTGGTGCAGGTGATGGGTTTGATGCGGGTTTTATCTATAAAGTGTTGAATCAATGGCCTAGGTGGCGATATTAAATCGCCAGCTTGAAAAAGGCAAGGTAGTCGAACAAGAAATACGTGAAAATGGTGGTACGGCTCTTGCTGTTTCTTGATGTCCTAGATGTTGAAAGCGTGAAAGAAGCAGAAGCCCTCATTTCAGAACAGCTCGGTGAATGTGATATTTTAATAAATGGGGCTGGTGGGAATCATCCAGATGGTTCAACTACAAATGAAACGTTAAAACTAGAGGATCTCGAAAATAAGGAGCTAAAGACATTTTTCGATCTCACTACAGAAGGCTTTCAGTTTGTCTTTAATTTAAATTTAATTGGTACGATTATTCCAACTCAAGTATTTTCAAAGAAAATGATGTATAAAAAAGGGGCAACCATTATTAATATGTCTTCGATGAGTGCGCCCTCACCAATGACAAAGGTTCCAGCATATAGTGCGGCAAAGGCAGGGATTGATAATTTTACACAATGGTTAGCGGTACATATGGCTGAAGTTGGGATTAGAGTCAATTCAATTGCACCTGGATTTTTCCTTACACAACAAAATAAAAAATTGTTGACGAATGAAGATGGCTCCTTAACAGAGCGCTCTCACAAAATATTAGCTCATACTCCGATGCAAAGGTTCGGAACACCTGAAGATTTACTTGGCATATTAATTTGGTTGTCAGATGAAAATATGTCAGGATTTATTACAGGGATTACTGTCCCGGTTGATGGAGGATTCTTATCCTATGCAGGAGTGTAAAACAACATCTGAAGCGAGAGTATAGATGAAATACCAAAAAAGCAGTGGTATCTAGGAAGTTGAAAAGGTTTTATTACCTTATTATGCTACTAGGTTTCCGCTGCTTTTTTGATTTTTAGAATGTAACACTGGGAATAAAAACAAGTTATTGTTATCGGCTGAAGGCGATGATTAATTTAGGCAAATACGAGAAGATATCAATACTATTACGTTTTTCCTTTAAGTAAAGTTTGGTGGAATAGTATTAGGCTAGCGCCAGTAATTAAAATGATTTATTTATTGGAAAAGTATTGAAAAACCATCCAATTTATATATAATTAAAACTGTATTATGATAAATAGTACAGTTAGTTCAGTTAGGACGAAGTCGACATCCTAGAAAGGGGGAAGCCATGTTCCAGTTAGATACACGTAGCAGGAAGCCGATTTATGAACAGTTAGTTGAGAAAATGAAAGAGCTGATTATTCACGAAGTTTATCAACCTGATGAGCAGCTACCGTCTGTAAGAGTTCTCTCGCAACAATTAACGATTAATCCAAATACGATTCAAAAAGCATATCGGGAGCTAGAGCATCAAGGTTACATTTATTCGATTCCAGGTAAAGGGAAATTTGTAGCCCCTCAATCAGAAACGACAAATGAGGAAAAGGTGAAAAAAATGAAACAAGAGCTGATTAAACTCTTATCGGAAGCCATGTATTTAGGGATGGACAAGGAAGATATTCTATCTTTACTTGATATTGCAGAGAAATCGGTGAAAGGAGGAGAAGAACATGATTGAAGTGAAGAACATTAAAAAGGGATTTGACGATTTTGAAGCCGTTCAAGGTATTAATCTTCATATTAAAAAAGGTTCGATCTACGGTCTGCTTGGCTCAAACGGTGCAGGGAAAACAACGTTATTAAAAATGATTGCCGGTATTTATAAGCAAGATTCAGGAGAAATTTTGATTAGTGGAGAGCCAATTTTTGAAAATGTTCAATGGAAACAAAAGATTATATTTCTTGCTGATTCGTTATTTTTCTTCCCGAACTCAACCATTAAACAAGCCGCTCAGTTTTATAAAAGTATGTATGTTAATTGGAATGAGGAGCGGTTTCAGAGTTTAAAAGATATTTTCAACATTGATGTCAACAAAAAGGTGCACCGCCTGTCAAAGGGGATGCAAAGACAAGTATCATTTTGGCTTATATTATCAACGATGCCAGACATTTTAATTTTAGACGAACCTTTTGATGGTCTTGATGCCGTAATGCGGCAAAAGGTGAAAAACTTGCTAGTCCAAGATGTTGCTGAGCGTGAAATGACGATCCTAATTTCTTCTCATAACTTACGTGAAGTAGAGGACCTCTGTGATCAGGTTGGGATCTTGCATCATGGTCAACTAAGGATTGAAAAAGATTTAGACGATTTAAAATCGGATGTCCATAAAATACAGGTTGCCTTCAAGCAAGAAGTACCAGCTGTTTTCTTACATGGGTTTGATATTTTGTATAAGGAAGAACGTGGGAGTGTGCGTTTATATATTGTTAGAGGGAAGCAGGATAAGGTAACCTCTCATATCGATACGTTCCACCCTGTTCTATTTGATATTTTACCACTCACTCTTGAAGAGATTTTTATTTATGAAATGAGGGATGTCGGCTATGCTATCGAAAACATTCTCGTTTAATCGGGGAATCATGATTCAAGATTTAAGAAGTGTCGGATGGGTCGGAATTGCCTATTTCCTTTGCCTGCTTTTCGCTTTGCCTTTACAAATTTTAATGGCTTATTCAAGAGATGGGCATTACCATCATATTTTTGTAAAGGACTCGACAAGCTTATTCGCCATTTCAAACGCTTTTCAAGTGTTTTTGTTGTTCTTAATGCCTGTCTTGCTTTCTATTTTTATTTTTCGCTATATGCAAGTTAAGCTTTCTAGTGACTACATGCACAGTCTACCAATAAAAAGAGAAGCTATTTATCATTTGCATGTCATCCTAGGTGTTCTTATTTTGCTTGTGCCTGTTCTCTTAACAGGGTTCGTTCTATTAATATTAGGAAGCGTTATGCCATTGCAAGAACTATTATCTTTTCAAGCGATCGTAGAATGGGTAGCATGGACTTCATTTTTTAATATATTTGTTTTTATTGCTGGTGTGTTTGTTGCGATGCTTACAGGGATGTCTGTGTTGCAAGGTGCTCTTATCTATATAATGTTACTCTTCCCTGCTGGGATATCCATACTCGTTCTCATGAATCTACAATTCTCTTTGTATGGGTTGTCTGCGGATTACTATTTAAACAAAAATGTAGAACGGCTTATCCCTTTTGTACGTGTGAATGAACTGACACATACATCACTAACAGTGCTAGAATTTATCGGCTATCTACTATTTATTATCTTTTTCTATCTTTGCTCATTGTGGATGTATAGGAATAGGAATGTCGAAGCTGCTACTCAAGCGATCGCGTTTCGACCGTTACAACCTATCTTTAAATATGGTGTGACATTCTGTACGATGTTAGTCGGAGGATTATACTTTGGGGCTACTACAAACGATGCGCCTGGTTGGATTGTTTTTGGGTATGTGACAGCTTCTATCATTGGTTATTTCCTTGCCGTGATGATTTTAGAAAAAAGCTGGAGAGTTTTTACGAAATGGAAAGGCTATGCCATTTATACAGTATTCATTATCATCTTTGGTTTCTTCGTCCAAATGGATGTGATCGGATTTGAAAAAAACATCCCAAATGTCGATGATGTGCACCAAGTCTATTTTGCAGATACTGTCCATTTCTTAGATGACAATGAAGAACGCTATGTAGATGACTATGAGAGAGAAATAAGACCTAGTTATTTTTATAAAGATGAAAGTAACATAATAAACATTCACTCTTTCCACGAACAACTTATCGCCGATAAACCTTTTATTCGAGCGAATAACGAAGAGACCCGTCTGGTAGCATTTGGTTATGAGTTGAAAAATGGAGAGAGACTAGTACGACAATATCGTATTCCTGCAGAACAATATGAAAGCTTATATAAACCAATTGTGGAATCACAAGAATACAAACAAAACCAAAATCCAGTTCTTGCTGTTGATGATATTTCGCAATTAGACCGAATTGCCCTCAATGTACCACAAGGCGGAAAAAGGCTAGTTCTTACTGATCCCGATGAAATGAATGAATTTCATCAACTTTTACAATCGGAAATCGAAGAAGAGTCGTATGAAGAAAGCCATGAATATCGCGCTCCGTGGGCAGAGGTTGAATATTTATGGACGAATAACAAACGAATTCGCTCACAATGGAAAAAGTCGTACGTTCAAATTGAAGAGTGGCTTGACCAAAAAGGTCTACTAGATCAAGCAAGAATGACCGCTGATGATATTGCCTATGCGATTGTTATTAAAAACGATGACCATAGCAGTGTTTACGAATATATTCACGAAAACAATCTAGATCATACTCTTGAAAGTCGTGATGACACGTTACGAATTAACGACGCAAAACAACTGGAACAAATGTTACGAACATCAAATTGGAGCAGTCAGGGAACCTACATTGTTGCCTTTTACTATCATCAACATATGTATCCAGACTTCCAAACTTTCCCTGACGATGAAGTCCCAGACTTTATTAAAGAGCAATTTTAGCGAGGAGGGATCACATGAAATTGATTAGTACGAATGGTCTAGAAGAGGATTTGGTAGTAGAATGCGATACCTTATTAACTGGAACCTTCAACGGAAATCTTACTGTATTACCAGGAGCCAAGCTTTGCTTAGATGCTAAATTAAATGGTGATCTTTATCTAAGGAAAAATTCAATCGTATCTATTCAAAATACTATTGTCGGGAATGTGTATAATGAAGGAGGAAAAATTGAGATGATTGGTTTGATTGAAGGGAAGTTAATTGAGGTTTAAATAATTAATGACCGGCGCTCCGGTCGCGTGTCGAAAAGGAAAACAGCACCTAGCCGCTAGGTGCTGTTTTCTCTACATCAATTGCATATCTGTAATACAAGTCTCGTCTCCCTCAAACGTGGAAAGTTCTGACTCAGCTATTTTATCGTCATGTGTAATCGTTACAAGGTACGTTCTTTCTCGTGGCAGCCACAAATCAATAAATCCATTTGCTAGAGATATCATTGTTTCATCTACTAAAACATTTCCATCCATATCTTCAATATATACATTAAATTCTTCGTTCACGATTTCTCCTTGACAACCTGTCAAGTTATGATTGTGTCAAGGGTGGGTTTCATTGACATATGGCGCAATTGATAGGAAGAATTCATCTTCAGGTAAATCATAGCTTACTTGATTCCCCTCACTGTCAGTGACAATCAGTTCATGCGACGTGATCGAAGCGGATTGATTTGTAATGTTGCCTACGCTGTAATCGTGCACCAATTCCTTGATATTATCAACGTCATGATCTGTTGTTGCACTTTCACTGTTTCCTGTAAAAAAGTACACAGCTATAGCAACGAAAACTAATCCAACAATAACAGAAATTTTCCGTTTCATTTTGTGTTTCTCTCCCTGTTCTTTTTCTCATTTTGTTGTTTACTTCTAAGGTTATTTTACCATGGATTTACGAGAGTGCTTGTGAAAGTAAGGGCAAAGATATGAACGTTGCACCTCCATATAATAGATTGAATACTATCACACTATTTAACACATCGATGAAATAAGAAAAGCACCTGGAGGCCAGGTGCTTTTCTTATTTATTAATTTAAAAGTCGGATAGAGTGAAAATAACCCCTAACTCGTCATCTTATTAATCCGATCAACCGAAGCTGAAATAGCTCCATCACCGGTAACATTACAAGCTGTACCAAAGCTATCTTGTGCAAGGTATAGTGCGATCATAAGCGTGATCATGGTTTGGTCGAAACCAAGCATTGTTTCAAGTAAACCTAAAGCAGCCATAACTGCACCACCTGGAACTCCTGGCGCAGCAACCATTGTAATACCTAGCATGAGGATAAATGGTAGAACAGAACCGATTGTAGGTGTGTCTCCCATCAGAAACATTATTGCCATAGAACAGCTGACGAGTGTAATCGTACTACCTGATAAATGAACGGTAGCAAGTAAAGGGACTGTGAAATCTGCTATTCTTTCTCGGACACCTATCTTCTTCGTTTCTCTTAATGTTACTGGTATCGTTGAGGCAGATGATTGTGTTCCAAGTGCCGTAAAGTAGGCAGGAAGCATACCTTTCATCATTGAAAAAGGATTCTTTTTATTTAAGATTCCACTACCAGTATATTGTAATACCAACATAACTAAATGAAGAATAATAACTAAGATAAACACTTTCGCAAAAACAGACATGATCGTTTCTACCTGTCCAGCTTTTGACATATTCGCAAAAATGCCAAGGATGTGGACTGGCAATAATGGAATAATGACAGCAGTAATAACCTTTTCAATAATTCCACGGAACTCAACTAGAACATTTGTTAATGTATCTCCTTTTACGAATGTCACACCTAATCCTAACAAGAATGCTAGGAGTAATGCGGACATTACACCCATGATAGCAGGCATTTCAACTGTGAAAAATGAGGAGAGTAGGCCTTCCTCAGGATTTTCGAAACTTGCTAGAAAACCGTCAACCTGCAAAATATTAGGGTAAATGGCCGAAGTAGCAAAAAAGGCTAGTAACCCAGCTGTAATGGTAGAAAGGTATGCAATTCCAGCTGTGATACCTAGTAGTTTTCCTGCTCCCTTTCCTAATTGAGCAATTCCAGGTGCAATAAATCCAATAATAATTAGAGGAATGATAAAGCCCAAGAAATTCCCGAACAGTCCGTTAAACGTAGCGAGTACTCTTACGGTCCAATCAGGCGCTACTTTACCAATAATAATCCCAATAATGATTGCCAGAATAATACGAGGCAAAAGTCCAAAACGTTTCATACTTTTTCTCCTAATCTATAAAAATTTCATCATTATGGATTATACAATAATTTATTAGAATAGTTAATATATTATTGTAGTTTTTAAAATTTAAATAAGTAAAATTAGTTTGCCTAGAGTGGGCGGGATGTTTTTAAAGTAATAATGTCGTAAGGTTAGGAAGTATACGTAGTAATAATTTCTATCTTTAGAAAATGAGCTTTTGTCTGAAAATTTAATTGACAGGAAGAAACCTTTGTTATAATATTCAGTTAAACGATTACGTGAATTTCAACACCTAAAAGAAAGCGCTTCAAAGGAGAAGGTTTATGGCTAGAATTAAAGATGTAGCTAAAGCTGCTAATGTTTCAACCGCAACCGTATCTCATGTGATCAATGGAACAAGGTATGTTTCAGAATCTACAAAAGTGAAAGTCTATCAAGCAATGAAGCAATTAGATTATAAGCCGAATTTAGTCGCTAAAAGTTTACGAAGTCGAAAATCCATGATTATTGGTCTCATTGTCCCTATGGTCTATACGGACACTTCAAACTTCTTTTTTATGTCAATAGCTAATGGGATAGAAACTATTGTGAAAAAGAAAGGTTATAATCTAATTTTGGGGAATTCTCATGAAGATCTAAAAACGGAAATTGATCAGATTAAACTCTTTAATACACAGTTAATTGATGGCTTAATAATAGCCCCGACAGCTTCTAAGTATAGTGAATATGAGGACGCTTTTACTGGTGATTATCCTGTAGTTTTTATTGATCGTAAACCTGAGGGGTATAATGGTGATATTGTTATGTCTGATGGATACCTTGGTACTTTTGAAGCTGTAAGTACTCTGTTAGAAAAAGGTTACCAAAAAATTGGTTTTATTACTGGTCACTTAGGAATATCAACGAGTAACGACAGGTTAACAGGTTATATGAAAGCGCTTGATGAGTACGGCATTCAAGTGGACCAATCGCTAATTAAAGAAGGATCACCCGGTTTTAGTGAAGGGTATAAGTTAGCAGAAGAGTTAGTGAATGAAGAAGGAGTTACAGCGATATTTGTTTCTAACAATGTTATGACAATGGGGGCGCTTAAATTCCTCAACGAATCTAACATATTAATACCAGGTGATATTGCTATTATAGGCTTTGATGATTATGATTGGATGAAAATTACTACACCTCCATTATCGGTGGTCGAGCAACCATCTTATGAGATGGGTGAAAAAGCAGTAAACATATTATTAAAAAGGATTGAAGAGGGAGAGAAAAAAGGAAAAGAAAATATTTTATTACCTACTAATTTTATCTCACGAGAATCGATATAAAGGAGATTGTCTCCTTTTAAATATTACGTAATCGATTACGTAAGGGAGTGATGTTTATTTTAAAGCCTGAATAAAAGAGTAATAAGGGTAGCGACTAGAATGAAGGGAAGCAATATCAGCTTTGCCTAGTTTAAAACAAGTTCAATCAAGCTTTAAAACATAATTGATAGGAGTGTTAGCCATGTCAGTTTTAAATAAAACTTATAACAATTCTCAATTTTATTCAGAGAAATATCGCCCGCAATTTCATTTTACACCCAAGAAAAATTGGATGAACGACCCAAATGGAATGGTGTATTACGAAGGTGAATATCATTTATTTTACCAATACCATCCTGGTGGACTTCAGTGGGGACCAATGCATTGGGGGCATGCAGTTAGTAAGGATATGCTAACGTGGGAACATTTACCTATCGCACTTGAACCAGATGACTTGGGAACCATTTTTTCGGGAAGTGTTGTTGTAGACTGGAATGATACTTCTGGATTCTTTAATGGAAAAGAAGGATTAGTGGCAATTTTTACTCATTGCAAAGAAGAAGTGCAATCCCAAAGCATTGCTTTTAGTAAGGATAAAGGTAGAACATGGGTGAAATATCATGGTAACCCTGTGATCCCCAATATAGGAATTAAGGATTTTAGAGATCCTAAGGTTTTTTGGCATCATGAAACAAATAAGTGGATTATGGTGCTTGCAGCAGGTCAAAAAGTTATGCTTTATGGATCAACTAATTTAATTGACTGGACTTATTTAAGTGAGTTTGGAAATGATGAGGGGGCACATGGCGGTGTTTGGGAGTGTCCAGACTTATTTCAATTATCCGTAGATGGAGATTCGAGCAACAATAAATGGGTTTTGCAAGTCGATTTAGGCGATGGAGCTATTGCAGGTGGTTCTGGCGGTCAGTACTTTATTGGTGAATTTGATGGGGTCACATTTCAAAATGAAAATAGTCCAAATGAAATTAATTGGTTAGATTATGGGAAAGACTTTTACGCTGCTCAATCCTTTTCAGATATACCTGAAAAAGACGGAAGGAGAATTTGGATGGCATGGATGAGTAATTGGAAGTATGCTAATGAGCTGCCGACGAGTCCTTGGCGTAGTACGATGTCCATTCCCCGTGAAGTTGAACTTAGAAAAATGGAGAACGGTTTGATAAAGCTTTTTCAAAAGCCGATAGCGGAATTGAAATCACTACGACTAGATCAATATGTTATTAGAAATCAATATGTTAATGGAGACGCGAATGTTTTAGCGGGTCAAAAAGAAAATACATTTGAAATAGTAGTAGAAATAGAAAACCTAACTGCAGATGAGTTTGGATTTAAAGTAAGGCAATCTTCAAATAAAGAGGAGACAGCTATTGGTTATAACGTTTTAAATAATGTTTTATTTGTTGATCGTGAAAATGCTGGAGAACATGAATTTAGTAATCAGTTTAAGGGAAGACATTCATTCCAAATGAACAATAGTCAAGAAACTTTTAAATTACACCTTTTCGTTGATAAATCCTCCGTAGAAGTATTTTTTAATGATGGTGAAGCAGTAATCACAGATTTAGTTTTTCCTGAAGATCAAAGTAAAGAAATGGAGTTTTATGTTGTGAATGGTGAAGTGAAAATTGTCTCTTTAGAGTTATATACTCTAAAAAGTACATGGGAATGATGGACTTTTCGAACAAACCTTAGAGAAGATGCAAGTGAATCCTATGTGTTGTAAAGAGTTCCTTTACTATACTTTCATTTGCTTGTTAAGTAACGATTATGAAAAAAGAAACAACTCGGGAATGTACTGGAAAGGGGAAGAAAATTTGAGTCTTCATTTACTTTCTACTGACTTTCTATTAGAAGTGTACACAAACGCTATAGAATTAAATGATAATAAAGACTTTATTTTACTATTAGAAAAAGAGCTAAATAATAGACAGAGTATTAATAGATTGTACAGTACTAGTTAATTCCAAAATTAAAATTTCTTAATAATTCAATTGACTTTTTTCAGAATTTATTGTATTTTTAGTGTATTAATCGTTTACGTAATCGATTTTCTGTGTTGTATGCGGTTACATTTACTTGTAATTTAAATATAGTGTAACTAATGACTATAAATTTATAAGTTAGTTAATCGATTACGTATTTATGTTTTTAATAATTAAATAAACCACTGCCCATGACAATAATTAATATTTTATGAGGGAGGGAGTCAAGATGAAACCTGCGTTGAAAAGAACAGAAATGTCACCTCAGATCGAACAGGTTCCAATAACCCCAGTAACGAAACCTGAACCGTCAAAACCAAGGAAAAACAATCGGTGGAAACAAATTAAACAGAATTGGGAGCTTTACCTATTCCTATTCCCTACATTACTTTACTTTATCATCTTTCATTACATACCAATGTATGGGGTACAGATTGCATTTCGTGATTACTCACCAGGATTAGGGATTACCGGAAGTCCGTGGGTAGGCTTTGACCATTTTATTCGCTTCTTTGATTCTTATCAGTTCTGGAATTTGATTTATAATACATTTTCACTTAGTGTGTTACAACTTCTTTTAACATTTCCCTTACCAATCATTGTCGCTTTAATGTTAAACCAATTAGTTTTCAAACGTTATAAAAAGTTTGTACAAACTGTCATCTATGCACCTCATTTTATATCAGTCGTTGTCTTAGTCGGTATGGTCTATGTATTTTTCTCAAACAATGGGATCGTTAACAATATATTGTTGTTATTTGGAATGGATCCTATTAGATTTTTAGCTGAAGCTTCTTGGTTCAAACCTTTGTATGTTGGTTCAAGCGTTTGGCAGGAAACAGGATGGGCTGCTATTATTTATCTTGCTGCTCTAGCAGCAGTAAGTCCTGAACTTCATGAAGCTGCAGTTATGGATGGAGCGAATAAATTTCAACGAATTATACATGTTGATATACCAGCTATACTTCCAATTGCAATGATACTATTAGTCTTATCTGTAGGAAATATTATGAATATTGGTTTTGAGAAAGCCTATTTACTGCAGACTCCACTTAATCAAAGTTCAGCAGAGATTATTCCAACATATGTGTATAAAGTTGGTCTACAGCAAGCTCAATATAGTTTTGCAGCTGCGGTTGGATTATTCAATGCCATTATTAATCTAGTGTTGTTATGGTATGTAAATAGGGTAGTAAAACGTCTATCAGGTAACGGTTTATGGTAGCAGGGGGTGGATGAAATGAATATCACAAAAATTAGACGTTCAAGAGAAGATAAGATTTTCGATGCAGTGAACATTACACTACTAACGCTAATGTTACTTGCTATTCTTTACCCATTGTATTTTATCGTAATTGCATCTATTAGTAATCCTGATCGTATATTTGCCGGTGATGTTTGGTTATATCCAGTTGAAATTACCTTTGAAGGATATAGTAGAATCTTCTCAGATGGGAAAATATGGACTGGATACAAAAATACAATTATTTATACAGTCTTGGGCACGACCTTAAATGTAGCTCTTACTTTAACTGCTGCCTATGCGTTATCAAGAAAGGATTTCTATGGTCGTAATTTCTTCATGATTATGTTTGTATTTACGATGTTTTTCTCAGGTGGATTAATCCCAACATACCTAGTTGTTCAAAATCTAGGAATGGTCAACACGATGTGGGCGATGATTATTCCAAAAGCTGTTGCGATTTGGAATATTATTGTGGCGAGAACATTCTTTCAAGCTACCATACCTGATGAAATGTTAGAGGCGGCCAAGGTTGACGGATGTTCAAATACAAAGTTTTTTACAAAGATTGTTTTACCACTATCAAAACCTATCATTGCCGTTATGGTGCTGTTCTATGCAGTTGGTCATTGGAATTCATATTTTGATGCCTTAATTTATTTGAACAATGAAAGCTTATATCCGCTTCAACTAATCTTGCGTAATATCTTAATTCAAAATGAAGCAGCAGCTACAATGGTAAGTGATCTTGAGTCTGTAGCTGCACAACAACGAATAGCAGACCTTATTAAATATGGAGTGATTATTGTTGGAAGCTTGCCACTATTAATCGTATATCCATTTATTCAAAAATACTTTGTTCAAGGCGTTATGATTGGTGGGATAAAAGGCTAATTCATGATCGTTTGTTGAAGGAAGAATGAAAGTAGAAGGAGGCTAAGTAGAATGAAAGTTTTAGATTCGAAATTATATCGCATTGTTGAAGTAAGTGTAAATTTCTTTCTATTAAATTTGCTTTGGCTCCTCGCTTGTTTACCTGTTATTACATTCTTTCCTTCAACAATAGCAATGTTTGGAGTGATAAGAGATTGGCACATGAAGAAAGAAGTAGGTGTCATGCAGCCGTTTTTCCAACACTTTCTTAAGAACTTCAAAGTAAGTGTAGGCTTAACGATCATTTGGGCACCTTTGACAGTCATTTTATTTACTAATATCCAATTACTTCAGCCTACAGCTTCAATAGTTGGTTTAGTTATGACAGTAGTTATTGGATTTATTCTTTTGCTATTTGCTTCTACATCGGTTTACCTTATTCCAGTAACGGTTCATTTTGAGTTACCAATGATTCAGCTAATCCAAAATTCATTTTTTATTGCGATTAGTCAAATTAAATATACGATGCTAAGTTTGGCTCTATTATTTATTGCAGGATACCTAATATATCAAATTCCAATTATGATGATTTTCATCACAAGCCTTGTTAGTTATTTCATTTATGTATCTTGTTATGAAGCCTTTAAAAAAGTAGGAGCCGTTTATTAAAATGACTCTAACTTACAATGGCTTCTTCACAACTATTAAAGAAATGAGTTGCATTTACGTAATCGATTATATGAATAGGTCTTTATTAAAATAGCGTATGGATCGACTTAAAAAGCGTTTCCTTTGAGGAGGTGATGTCCATAACTCTTTGACTTATGGTTTTTGAAACGAATAAATGAATACAGGGGGAGTTTTTAATGGTTAAAAGATTAGGTGTATGTATGTTAATCATGACAATAATGCTTATGTTTGTGGCTTGTTCTAATGAAGCAGGAAGCGATGAAGCAAAATCGAATGAAGAAGCGCAACTAACTAGTGAATTTAATAAAGAGGGTCTACCAATCGTAGAAGAAAAAGTGACCTTAAATTTTGTTTCGCCAAAAGCCCCACTTGCACCAGACTATAATGAAATGGAAATCATTCAAACTTTAGAAGAAATGACAAACGTTCATATTAATTGGAACAATATTCCTGGGGAAGGCTATGAAGAAAGAAAGAATCTCATGTTAGCTAGTAATGATCTTCCGGATGCTTTCTATAACGCACAATTCACAGATCACGAACTTGTTAAGTACGGTCAAGCGGGTTCTATTATACCATTGGAAGATTTAATTGAAGAATACGCTCCTAATTTGAAAAAGATATTCGAACAAAGACCTGAGTTAAAGAGTATGGTTACTGCACCAGATGGACATATCTATTCTTTGCCAAGAGCAGAAGAGATGGGCTTAAGCGCGGTTCCAAACTTCACATCAATAAATAAAACGTGGTTGGATAATTTAGGGCTTGATATGCCAACTACGCTTGATGAGTATGGTGATGTATTAAGAGCTTTTAGAGACCAAGATCCTAACGGAACAGGCAAAGATGATGTCATTCCATTAAGTTATATGCATAACTTTTGGACTGGAAACTTTGGTGATATGTTTGCTGCATTTGGAATTCCAGATAACGTCGATCACCGAATTGTTCGTGATGGTAAAGTATTTTTTACAGTTGTTCAACCTGAGTATAAAGAAGCAATCGAATATTTTCATGGTTGGGTTGAAGAAGGATTAATTGATCCAGAATCTTTCACTCAAGATGTGAGTCAATATTTTGCAAAAGGGAAGACAAATCCGGAAACTCTAGGATCGTATATATGGTGGGAGTCAGAAGAAATTGTCGGACCAGAACGTGCTGATGATTATGTACTTTTACCACCATTAGAGGGACCAAATGGACATAAGATGGTTGGCCGTTCCAACTATTCAGAGTACGGAAGAGCCGAATTTGTCATTACATCAGCGAACAAGCATCCAGAGATTACGATGCGTTGGGTAGATCAGTTATATGAGCCAAAAATGTCTGCACAAATTAGTTGGGGGCCAATTGGTACTATTTATGAAGAAGATGAAAATGGCATGTTAGTGAACATGGAGTTAGAAGAAGGCGTATCAATGGGAGAACTTCGTCAAAGGGTTGCTCCGAATGGTCCAGTTGTCGTGTTAGCTGAACACTTTGGAACAGTTGTTGATATGGAACCACGTGCGAAACAACGTTTACAAGATATTGAAGAGGTATATGCTCCATATCTAGTAGAAGAAAATTACCCTCAAATTTTCTTTACGGCTGAAGAACTTGACCGAATCAATCGACTTGAAGTAGAAATTATGGACTTTGTCAATCAGAAACAAGCTGTTTGGTTACTAAATGGTGGAGTTGAAAAAGAATGGGATCAATATCTTGATCAGTTAGAAAAGATGGGACTAAGTGAATTAATGGAAATCTATCAAGAAGGCTTAGATCGATTTAATTCAAACTTGTAAGCAATAATAGTAAAAAAGCCGGAGCCTAAACTTCCGGCTTTTTATGCCTAAATGATATGAGAAATGGAGGGTAACTAGTGAGAGTGAGAGATTATGCTATAAGCAAAGACCTGATCGCACAGTGGTCATTTGAGGAGACAGATGGAAAGACGACATATGAGAAAGTACAAAAAAGAGATGACTCCATCCACTATATTTTTCATGATGCGGCTTTTCAACCAAATAGAAGTATCAAACGGAGAAAAGGGATTCGAGGAAACGCGTTATGGTTCGACGGATACTCAACGTTTATTCAAAGAGAAAAAGAATCCTTTTTGCCACCTACAAAGGGAATGACGCTATCTATGTGGGTTGCTCCTTATTCTTTCGGGGGAATTGAAGGTGAGAGTGTAACAGCATTAATAAACCAGCATGATCGCATGCGGGAGATAGGATTTATTTTGGGGTTCTATAAAACTGGTACACTATCATTTCAACTTGGCTTAACTAGTGGTTGGGTTGATTTGTCTACAGAGGGAGTTACGTTACCTAAAAATGAGTGGACCTATGTTGTTGCAACATTTGATTCAAGTGAAGGAATAATAGCAATTTACGTAAATGGAAAATTAGCATCGAAACAGCAAGTAGAAAAAGATTCACGATTCCTCCCTGCAGATGTTGACTTGCTGATTGGAAAGAACAATCATTCAAAGATGATTGAGAGAACATTTTCACTTGGTATGTTTAGTGGACTTATGGATGAGGTTTGTATCTATGAGAGGGCATTAACATCAGAGGAAATAAGGGAAGAGTTCCGCTCCTATTTAACTGTCAATGGAGGTGAAATTCCTTCGTTAAAACATGAGGATATAGCTATTCATCGTGAGGACTTTTCAAATGATAAACACCGACCACAGTATCATCTGACCCCACCTGGTCATTGGATGAATGAGCCTCATGCCCCGTTATATTATGAAGGGAAATACCATCTGTTCTATCAGCATAACCCTCAAGGACCTTATTGGGGAAATATTCACTGGGGGCATTGGGTGAGTGAGGATTTAATTCATTGGAAGGATATTCCTATTTCTCTCTCTCCTGAAAAAAATCAGGTCGATCCAGACGGAACATGGTCAGGTTGTGCACATTTTGATGAAGAAGGAGTACCTGTTTTATTTTTTACTGCTGGAAACAATCATTATCTTCCGAACCAAATGATAGGGCTGGCAAGAAGCAAGGTCAATAGTGACGGTGACTTAGAGCTCAAACATTGGGAAAAGCACCTAGAGCCGATCCTGTTTCAACCTAAAGACTGTAACTTAGATGATGATGGGTTTCGTGACCCGTTTGTTTGGAAAGAAGGCAAGGTGTGGTATCAGCTAGTTGGTTCGGGGATTAACGGGCAAGGTGGAACAGCCTTGTTATTTGAGTCAGAGAATTTAATCGATTGGTCATACAGAGGTCCACTTTATATAAGTGATAACATAAAATACCCTTATTTAGGAAGGGTTTGGGAGTTGCCAATTCTGCTTCCTCTAGGAAAGGATAGTAAAGGGAATGACAAACATATTTTTATCATTAGTCCGATTGGTGATGAAGCCGATGTTGAGGTTTTCTATTGGATAGGGAAATGGGATTGCGAGAACGGAGTCTTTATCCCAGATGTAGAAGAGCCAAAGCTTATAGATATAGGTGATTTTCACTTTACGGGCCCAAGTGCAATGATTGACCCGAAAACAGGGCGGCTCATTTTATTTACCATTGCTCAAGGAGAGAGACCGATCGAGTATGAATATGCTTCTGGTTGGGCTCATAATGGCGGATTACCTGTTGAACTATTTTTGGGGAAAGATGATCGTTTGAAATGTAAGCCGATTGATGAAGTGAAAACTCTTCGTAAGAGAACACTTTTGGATGTAGAGAAGGTGACAATTGCTGAAGTCAATCAATCGTTAATGGATATTTCAGGAGATATGCTTGAGATTGAAGCGACTTTTCAACAAAGAGAGCAAGGATGCATCGGAATGTATATAAGGCAATCACAGGGTCGTGATGAGGAAACACTACTTTATTATAATCAATCTACAAGTGAATTTTTCGTTGATCGGTCAAAGACTACGCTCGATCCAAAAGAAAAGACGAGAGGGGTTCAAGGGGGAGAAGTAGATCTTAGTAGCGCCGAACCTTTGAAAATACGGGTCTTCTTAGATAAGTCGATGGTAGAAACCTATATTAATGACATGAAAAGTTTAACGACTCGAGTGTATCCAACGCGAGAAGATTCGAAAGGAATATCTCTATTTGGAAATGATGAGGTAATTGTGGAATCTATTAGAGTGTGGGAATTGAGAGGAATACATTAAGGAGTACAGACCCAAAGCAATGAGGCAACCATGCGTCTATATGCTGGGCTGTCTCATCCACCCCCAGAAATGAAAGCGCTTTTATTTTGAGATTTTCTTGAAAGATAAGTGACTGAATTCTCATTACCTTCATTTCTTTGTTCAATATTACCCTATAAAAAGGAGATATTTTAATGAAGAAAGGTCTATTAAAAACATGTTTAATCATGTTTGTAATTTATTTGATGATAGGTCAATCGTCTCTGAGTTTATTTAGTGTAAGTGCTGTTTCAAATGATTTAAAAGAAGGTAGTGATAGTTTGAATAGTTATTATGATGAAGATTATCGCCCCCAATTTCATTTCACTCCTGAGAAAAATTGGATGAATGACCCAAATGGGATGGTGTATTTGGATGGCGAATATCATTTATTTTATCAACATAACCCAACAGAAAAAGTATGGGGGTCGATGTATTGGGGACATGCCATAAGTAAAGATTTAGTCAATTGGGAACATCAACCAATCGCTTTATTCCCCGATGAAAATGGGTTTATCTGGTCTGGAAGTGTTGTTGTTGATTATGACAATACGAGTGGCTTCCAAACGGGAAAAACTCCACCTTTAATAGCAGTCTTTTCCTATGAGTTAGGAAATGAAAATCAGACAGTTGGGATAGCGTATAGTAATGATAAAGGTAGAACATGGGAGAAATATGAAGGGAATCCTATTATAAACATGCCGGAAGAAACAAAAGTGAGCAATGGTGGTGATGGGGTTTTTAGAGATCCGAAAGTATTCTGGTATGAGGAAGAGGAAAAATGGATCTTTGTGATTGCAACAGGAAAGCAAGTAGATTTCTATTCATCGAAGAATTTAAAAGAATGGAAAAAGGAAGGTAGATTTGAGACCCCAGAAGTTAATGGTGATCTTGGAATATGGGAGTGTACGGACCTTATTAATCTACCAGTTGATACGACGGGTGATGGATTACATGATTCAACAAAATGGGTTCTCATTACGAGTGTAGCGAATGGACCAACAGGTGGCCAATCAATGGGGTATTTTATTGGTGATTTTGATGGAACCGAATTTATTCCCGATAAGGAAAACATTAAATGGTTAAATTATGGTGCCGATATGTATGCAGGTGTTACTTGGAGTAATACACCAAACAATCGACCAATTTTATTAAGTTGGATGAGTACACCTCAATATGCTGGAGACACTCCAACAGATCCTTGGAGAAGTGCTATGACGATTCCGCGAGAGTTGAAATTAAAACAGAGCAATAATGAGATGATGTTAACTCAAACTCCAGTTGAGGAATTAGAAGACCTTCGTGATAAAAATCAAAGTTGGTCCAACGAACTTACTTCCAGCTCCAATGAGCTTCTTTCAAGTGTTGAAGGAGATAGTTTGGAAATCATTGCAGAAATTGATATGACCCAAACAACGGCAGATGAAATTGGCTTTAAAGTAAGAAAAGGAGATGGAGAGTATACATCTATTGGTGTGAACCGAAAGAAGGAAATCAGTTTTGTGGATCGAACCAATTCAGGAATAGTTGATTTCCATTCAGATTTTGCAGCAAAGCATACAGCACCTTACAACTTTGAAGATGAAATCATAAAGTTACACATTCTGATTGACCGATCGTCGGTTGAAGTGTTTTTAAACGATGGTGAGATTGTATTTACGGAACAAATTTTCCCTAATCGCAATAGCAAAGGCGTGGAGTTATTCGGAGACGAAGGAGATATCTATATAACCAATTTAGAAATCTTTCAACTAAATAGTGCTACCTTTACACCAAGTTATGAAATGGAGTTTAAACGAAGCTTTGGATTTACTCCAAGTGAGATAGATGTAGATAAACTTCCAGAGGATATTGAAAATCCAAATTTTGAAACAGGAGACTTAACAGGATGGTTTCCTTATGGTAGTGCGTTTGAAGGTGTTGTTACAGATCAAGCAGAGTTCTGGGGAGGACCATTTAAGCATGAGGGAACTTACCATCTATGGGGGTTTGCAGGAGCAAAGTCTGAGGAACGTTCGGATGTAAGAGCAGGAATCATGACATCTAGTTTATTCCGTTTAGGTGGAGATGGGACTATTGATTTTCTCATCGCCGGTGGAGATGATATTGAACGACTTTATGTTTCTTTAGTAAGAGCTTCTGATGGGAAAGAATTGTTTAGGGAAACTGGTAGAGACTCTGAACAATACGAAAGAGTAACATGGGATGCATCTAATTATTTAGGAGAAGCAATGTATCTTAAAGTTGTTGATATGCACTCTGGTCGATTTGGACATATCAACTTAGATGATATTCGTGTTAATAATTCTAGTAAAAAAGAAGGACCACATGATATTGAAAATCCTAGTTTTGAAACAGGTGACTTAACAGGATGGACAGTTGTTAGAGGGAATGCGTTTAGCGATGCCTCAATTACAGATGAAACTGATTTTTGGAACAAGCAGCCTTTTAATCAAAATAACCTATGGCATATATGGGGAGGAGGAGGAGATAATTCAAAAGTTGGTGTCATGAGATCTCAAACATTTACCTTAGGTGGTGACGGGCAGATTGATTTTCTTATTGGGGGAGATCATGATATCGATAATTTATATGTAGCTCTCATTCGGGAATCCGATGGAGAAATCGTACTTAAAGAAACAGGCCACGGGAATGATACGTACCGAAGAGTTCATTGGGATGCATCGGCTTATGTAGGAGATGTGTATTATATCGAAATCGTAGACAAATCTACTGAGGGGCATTTAAATTTAGATGACGTTAATGTTCCACCAACTCCTTCTTTGCATAAAAACATAGAGCCTGCCATTTATAACAGTGATTTCGAGTATACACGTCTTCATCCTGATGATATTTGGGGTTGGGAGGTTATAAGTGGTGATGCATATGGTCCTGATAGCTTAGTAAATGAGAAGTATTGGAGCGAAGGTGGGACCTTTGATCAAGAAGGTAAGTACCATTTGTGGGGGTATAAAGCAGCTGGTGATGAAGCTACAGGAGAATTACATTCTGACCCATTTATTCTAAGTGGAAATGGAGGAATTGATTTTTTAATAGGGGGCGGGGATGATATTGATCGTTTATATGTGGCTCTTGTCCGCGTGTCAGATGGAGAAGTTCTCTTTAAAGCAACAGGTAGAAATTCTGAAACGTTCCAACGTGTATTTTGGGATGCCTCTAACTATTTAGGTGAGGAAGTCTTTATTAAAATTGTTGATGATGCAACAGGTCCTTGGGGGCATATAAATGTTGATGATTTTAATGTGTATAATTCGAAATTTTCAAGAGAATTACTTGGGCATTGGGCATTTGACGAGAAACAAGGAACAACTGTAAAGGAAAAAGTAACAGATTCCTCTAATTCTGTACATTATTTTCTTAATAAAGGTGTATATCAACCGGCACGTGATCCAATGTGGAGAGACGACGGCATTGAAAATGGAGCATTGCTGTTTGATGGCTATTCAACTTGGATAGAAAGTCTACCTAATCAAACGCCAGTTTTGGAGGATGAGATTACGCTTGAAGCATGGGTTGCTCCAAGGAACTTTGAACATGGAGATGAAGGGCGACTTTCCGCTATTATTAACCAGCATAATAGAGAAGAAAAAGAAGGATTCATTCTAGGTCACTTTCGCCATGGCACATGGGGCCTGCAATTTGGAACGGGTGATGACTGGTTTGAAGTCATGTCTGATACGTTGCTGCCACGAGAGGAATGGTCATATGTGACTGCAACCTATGTAAGTTCAACTGGTGAAGCTGTTTTATATTTAAACGGTGAAAAAGTTGCGTCAGCAGACTTGCCTCAAGGCGCCAAAATCAAACCAAGTTCTAACCCATTAAAAATAGGAAAGAACAATGATGGAATGTGGTTGTACGGGTTTACGTTAAATATGTTTAGCGGCATTATGGACGAAGTGAAATTAAGAGGGCGCGCACTTTCAGCGGAGGAAGTGAGAGGTGAATATGATCGTTATATAATGCAAGTAAACGGGAACTTGCCTACTCCAAATCTTCGTATTGATCGAAGCATCCTAGAGAATGACCCGCACAGACCACAGTATCATGCAGCACCACCAGTACATTGGCAAAATGAGCCAGGTGGTCCGTTCTACTTTAATGGCCAGTACCATGTCTTTTATCAAAGCAATCCGCGGGGACCATATTGGAATCATATTCGCTGGGGCCATTTAGTTAGTGATGATATGATTCACTGGAGAGATGTAGAAGATGCCATTGTTCCAGGTCGACATGACGTTGATCCCGATGGTGCATGGGCAGGAGATGCAGTTGTAGATGATTTCGGAAATCCTGTAATTTTTTACACAGCTGGTGATGACCGTAAGACGCCAAATCAACGGATAAACATAGCTAGAAGTACGTTTGGAGAAGATGGTGATCCGGATTTAAATCGATGGGTAAAACATCCAGAAGTGATTCTAGACCAAAAGCCAGGCCAAGGAATAATGGGAGAATTTCGTGATCCATATGTTTTTAAAGATGGAGATACGTGGTTTATGTTCATTACTTCAGGGGTAGAAAATGAAAGTGGAGATCCTGTAGGAGGAACAGCTCTCGTTTATTCTACACAAGATTCAAGTTTTGAAAATTGGGATTATCGAGGAGAATTACTTGTTGGGGATTATGAAAAGTATCCTTTTACAGGACGTGTTTGGGAGTTGCCGATATTTTTACCTTTAGGAGATAGCGGAAAACATATCTTGCTTATCAATCCTGCTAAAATGGAAAGGGAGCAATATCAATCTCGGTACACATGGTATTGGATAGGGACATGGGATAAGGAAGAGGCGCGATTTATACCGGATGATGAAGAACCAAAATTAATTGATTATGGAGATTATTTCACTGGGCCAGCAGGCTTTGTAACACCTGATGGGAGAACGGTAATTTACAGCATTACACAAGGAAGACGAACAGCGTTAATCGATTATGATTCTGGTTATGCTCATAACTTTGGCTTGCCGCTTCATGTATATCTTCGTGATGATGATCGACTTGGAATCGCTCCAATTGAAGAAGTTGAATCGCTTCGAGGCAAACAACTTGTTAATATTACGGAAGAGACATCATTCGATCAGGCAAATGAAATCCTTTCAAACGTACAAGGGGATATGCTTGAGGTTCAACTTGAATTAGATCAAGGGTTAGCGAACGAAGCTGGAATAACGGTAAGGAGAACTCCGGATGGAGAAGAAGGTACGACTCTTTATTATAAAAAGAGCAACGAAGAGTTCTGGGTTGACCGAACAAAGTCCAGTTTAAATCGAGATTTAGAAGCTTGGTATCAAGGAGGAAACGTCGAACTTCATGATGAAAATGTAAAACTAAGAGTATTTATTGATCGTTCGATGGTTGAAGCATACTTGAATGGACTGCAAAATATAACAACGAGAGCTTATCCTACAAGAACGGATGCAACAGGGCTTCAGTTATGGGCGAATGAAAATAGTGAAACCGTTGTTGTAAAGTCATTGAAAGTATGGGAGATGAACTCCGCGTACAAACAGGTTCCAGCAACTGGAGTTAGTCTCAATCAAGAAAAGCAAGAAATGATGACTGGAACAAATCAATATGTAACACCAATTGTTTCGCCGCAAAATGCTACGAACAAGGATGTAATCTGGACATCTAGTAATCCTACTATTGCTACAGTTACAAATGGCAGAGTTACTGCACATGCTCCTGGCTCGGTAGAAATTATAGCGGAAACAAGGGATGGTGACCATAAGGCAACTACAAAAATTGTCGTCATCGCCCCTCCTCCAGCTCGTAACATCACAAATCCAAGTTTTGAAGATGGACTAGAAGGGTGGACTATTCTTTCTGGTGATGCATTTAGTCCTAGTGATGTTACGGATAAAAATGATTGGGGATGGGGTGGACCATTTAATCACGTCGGTAACTATCATTTCTGGAGTGTCAATACAGGTGATGATTCTCTCACAGGATCCATGCGCTCGGAGACATTTACCCTAGGAGGAAACGGTCAAATAAACTTCTTAGTTTCAGGGGGAGATAACATTTATGATTTATATGTAGCTCTTGTCAGAGAGTCTGATGGGAAGATTTTAATGAAAGCAACGGGTGGCAATAGAGAAGCATACAGCAGAGTATACTGGGATGCATATGATTACATCGGAACAGATTGTTATATTCTATTAGTGGATAATGATACGGGTGGATGGGGACACATTAATGTTGATGATTTCCATGTGCCAGTTGAAGTGAAATAATAAAAATGGTTATGATTCCCCTTTTTAAGTAGCCATCTACTTGAAAAGGGGTTTTCTTTTCACTATTTAAGTATATGTTAAACACTCCCAATAATAAAAGAGCATTCAATATTAAAAGCTAGCTTACTAGTGTTCCTATATATATTTTTCTACTCTACCATAGGTATTCGGGTGCTATTGTTTACTAAGAGTGGCTAGAAATAGCTCTGAAAAATCTGATTTGAGTGCTTGTCTTTGATTATCTCCTAGTGTCTTCTTTTGGGTCTACAAATGTTGATAACAATATAATATACTATTAAATTAGTATCAAAAGTTTAAGAAAAGGACTATCATACATGCAAAACTGCGGACTTGTTTTAGAAGGTGGAGGAATGAAAGGACTCTATACGGCTGGGGTTCTAGAATACTTCCTTGAGAAGGATTTGTTTTTTTCTTATGTGATTGGAGTTTCAGCCGGTGCTTGTATGGGGGCATCTTATGTATCGAAACAAATGGGAAGAAATAAGAATGTCAATGTTGGACTTGTGAATGATCCACGTTATTTATCATTTCGTAACCTCATTTTTAAAAGAGAGATGTTTGGAATGGATTTCTTGTTTGATGAAGTACCTAGACGGATTGTTCCATTTGATTTTGAAACCTTTGCAATGACAAAACAACAATTTTTAATAGGGACGATGGATTGTCATACGGGTGAAGCAATTTACTATAATAAACAGCAGCACAAAGACGATATACTGAAAATCATTAGAGCTTCTAGCTCTATTCCTTTTATAGCTCGTCCTGTCGAATATGATGGGCGGCTGCTCCTTGATGGTGGATTAGTTGACCCAATTCCTTTAGAAAAAGCGAAAAAAGACGGAAATCAGAAAAACATTGTCATTATGACAAAATCAACTAATGAAAGATTAAAAGCTAGTAGAGCATCTTCCATATTGAAGAGACTCTACCGAAAGTTCCCGGCGGTCGCTGATTCATTTGAGAAGCGGTTGGTTACATATAATGATACATTATCCTTTATTGAATCTGAACAGGAAGAAAAGAAAGTCTTTCTTATTCAGCCGAGTATAGACCTATCTATAAGTGGCTTTGAACGAAATCAAAAGAGGCTGTTAGAATTGTATGAACTGGGCTATCATGATGCAAAAATGCAGTTTGAACGGTTGAAGAAGTGGTTAGAGGATTGAGTAGAGTAGAAGTTAGGGTTTGAATAAATGGTTCCTGCGTGCTGTAACGCAACGGTATGCAGGAACCATTTTTAATGATATCTCCTAAATTCTAAGAATTTAAAAAAATGAGTTAGCTAGTGGAGAACACAATTAAATAAATATACTTCAAAACAATAATGATTACGTAAAATTATATGCGTAATTTATTGTATCGAGGAGGTATGACAATGAAGACTAATTAGAATTTTCGCTTTTTTCTAAATTGTATTGACATTTTTGTAGGTGAAGGTGTAATATTCACTTATAACATTGTAACCGGTTACACAAGGTGCATCATTTTTTAAAAATTAAAAAGTAACCGGTTACATAAGAACTATTTTTTTATGACGAAAAGTAACCGGTTACATTGAAGGTGAGAGTATGGCAACGATTAGAGAAGTAGCGAAAAAAGCTGGAGTTTCCGTCGCCACTGTGTCGCGAGTAATTAATGGAACAGGGCGAGTCAAGAAAGCAACAGAAGAAAAAGTACTGGATATTGTAAAACAGTTAAATTATACCCCGAGTTCTATCGCAGTTAGTCTGAATAATAAAAAGTCAAAAACTATTGGATTACTCTTACCTGATATCACCAACCCTTTCTTTGCTGAATTAGCTAAGGGGGTTGAAGAAGTAGCTAAGAAAAAAGGATACACAGTCATTTTGTGTAATTCAAATGGTGACCTGCAAAGTGAGTTAGACCATTTGCAAGTATTAGAACAGAAATACGTAGATGGAATCATTTTATCTTCACACACGCTAACGTATTCACATATTGAGGAATGTAAAATTCCAATTGTGTCTATTGATCGAACTTTAGATGGAAAGCTGTCATCCGTTACATCTAAAAATTATGAAGGGGCTATGCTAGCAACTCGGCATTTACTGAAAAAGGGATGTGAAAGAATTGCGCATATTGCTGGTCCGCAAAACATTGTAACAGCAAGAAAAAGGCTCGAAGGTTATATGGCTGTTGTAAAAGATAAATCCTGGTACTCAGATGAGTTGTTGGTATATGGTGATTATGAAATTCAGACAGGATATGAAGCAACCTTAAAGCTATTAAACTCTACTCAAAAAATTGATGGGATATTTGCGGGTAATGATTTAATGGCCGTAGGGAGTCTAAAAGCTATATATTCGTTAGGATTGAGAGTACCTGAAGATGTAGCGGTAATCGGTTTTGATGGAATTAACTTTTCTAAAATTACAATTCCAGAGTTGAGCACTATTGCCCAACCGATTTTTGAAATGGGATTATTAGCAACAGATACTATTTTAGATGAAATTGTAAATAACAAAAAAAATCAATCGTTCCATGAACTTAGTGTCAGTTTAATTGAAAGAGATTCTACTAAAAAAAGTAGGTGTGACTATTGAATAGAAAACCTAGAATAACCGTAATTGGTAGTTCAAATGTTGACTATGTTGTACGTTCAGCAACGTATCCTCAAGTAGGAGAAACAATTATAGGAACAAGTTTCCAGGAGTTTATGGGAGGAAAAGGAGCCAATCAAGCTGTAGCGGCAGCTAGGCTAGGTGGTGAAGTCTCCTTTATCTCATCTGTAGGAGCAGACAGTCAAGGTGTTCAGATCAAGGGAAATCTATCAAATGAGTGTGTTAATATTGACGGAATTTATACTTCTCCTAATAATTCAAGTGGAATCGCATTTATTAATGTTTCTAATGATACAAATAAGATTACAGTCATTCCTGGGGCAAATTACGACTTACTGCCAGCACACATCGATCAACAAGAAAGGCTAATAGCATCTTCAGATATTATCTTAGTTCAATTAGAAATACCGCTAGAAACGGTTACAAGGGCAATGGAACTCGCAACATTACACTCCATTCCTATAATACTAAACCCGGCCCCAGCACAACCATTACCTGCTGAATTAATTGAAAAAACAACTTATTTAACACCAAACTTCAGTGAGATGCAAGCTATGACGGGTTTAGATTTGAAGAATCAGCAAGATCTTGAGATAGGTTTTTCTCAACTCTTTAAACAAAGAGTGAAAAATATAATCCTAACTAGGGGGGAAGATGGTGTACTATTCAGCAGTCATTCGAGTCAAACTCTACAAGAAGTAAAAAGTGTGAAGGTTGTTCCAGTTGATACCACTGGTGCAGGGGATACGTTTAATGGTGCTCTCGCTTATTCATTAGCAAGTGGTAATGATTTAGAAGCTGCTATTCGATTTTCCAACTTAGCAGCAGCTCTTTCTGTTACAAAAAACGGAGCTCAACTCGGTATGCCAACGAATGAAGAAATGCATGGATATGCCTCAAAACTATGAAAAAAAGGGGAGAAAAAAATGAAAAAATTATTATCAATACTTTCACTAACTATGATGGTGGGCTTCTTAGGTGCATGTGGTTCAACTACTGAGGATTCAACTACATCAGATTCATCTTCTTCAACTGGAGAAACAGTAGCAGAAGAAAAGACGATCACCTTTTCACTCGATCAGCCTTCGTCTCATATTTGGGTAAAAGCAACAAATAAATTTGCAGAATTAGTAGAGGAAAAAACGGAAGGCACTATTAAGGTCGAAGTTCATGATTCTGCATCACTTGGAACTCAACGTGAAGCTTTAGAAGGTATGAAAATTGGAACGGTGGGTGGAACCGTTAGTTTGGAGCCGGTATCTGCTTGGGTTGAGGAAATCGGTATTTTTGGAGTTCCGTACTTGTTCGAAGATAGTGATCATCTAAACAACTTTTTAACAAGTGAATCTGGTGAAGAATTAAATGAATTAATGATCGAAGAAGGGTTTAAACCACTTACGTATTTCATGAGAGCTCCAAGACAAATTTCAAGTAACAAAAAAATCGAATCTATTGATGATTTAAGAGGTTTAAACATTCGTGTACCTGAATCACCGACTGCACCTCCAGCATTTGAAGCAATGGGAGCGAGAGTGGTCACACTTCCTATTTCTGAAGTGTATTCAGCTTTACAACAAAATGTTATAGATGCGCAAGAGAATCCAATTACGCAAATTTATTCAGATAAATTCTATGAAGTTCAAGATTACATTACTCTTTCAAATCATCAATACCAAGCTGCTTACCTTCTAATTAGTAATGATATTTTTGAAAGCTTAACAGATGAGCAAAAACAAGCAATTGAAGAAGCGGCTCAAGAAACAAAAGAGTTTGAGCATAATCTACATGTTGAAGAATTAGAAGCTGCATTTGCTGGGCTAGAGGAAGCTGGTGTAGAAATAGTTGAAGTTGATTCTTCAGAATTTGCTGAAGCTGCTTCACAAGCATACTCTAGCTATGATGCCCTTATGCAAACCTGGATTGAGAGGGTTAACGAGAGTAAATAACAGAGAGGGGCCTTCCCCCTCTTAAGGTGGGATTAAGATGTTGCGGAGATTTAAACTGATCAATTTCCTAGAATTCACTGCTTTTCTATTGGTAATCTCACTTGTATTAATCATGTTTGTACAAGTTTTTGCACGTCAGTTTTTTGATAAGATACCTATTTGGAGCGGAGAAGAGGTAGCTACACTTTTATTAATTTGGTTAGTTAATATTGGTGCTGCAGTAGCTGCTGGCCGTAATACACACATTAGTATGGATTATATTGTTGAGAAATTCCCAGAACAATGGAGAAATAGAATCGAAATTGTGGTGTATACAGTTATTTGCTTGTTTTTACTTACGATCGGAGTCATCCTTTTTCAACTAGCATGGAGTGGTCGTGGAGCAACTACTGCACGCTTAAATATTTCAATGTTTTGGATTCAAATTAGTATGTTTGTCGGCATGATTATTATGTCTTATTACTATGTCAAACTTCTCATAAAATCAATTTGCAATCTAAGAGGGAAAAGTAAGAATAACATTACAAAAAATTGATTGATTTAAGTAGTAACAAGAAAGGAGAAGTTGATATGGCATTAGTAGTCATGCTTATATTGTTCATTTTATTATTAGTTTTACGCTTTCCTATATTTATTGTTATTGGCTTGTCGTCATTAGCTTATATCATTATAAGTGACATTCCTCCATTATTAATAGGGCAAAGAATTACGACTCAACTGACCTCCTTTTCATTATTGGCGATTCCATTTTACTTATTATTGGCAGCCATATTGAATTCCGGAATGGCTACTAAAAGGCTTATCAGGTTTGTTGTTTCGATAGTAGGATATATAAGAGGTGGGTTAGGGATTGCCAATGTTGGTATAAGTATGTTGTTCTCAGGTATTTCTGGTACAGCAGTGGCTGATACGGCTGGATTAGGGAAGACATTAATACCCGCAATGAAGAAAGAAGGATATCCATCTGCTTATGCTGCAGCTATAACAGGTGCATCTTCAACAGTAGGACCTATTATTCCTCCAAGTATCAATATTATTATTGCTGGGGTTACAGCAGGATTATCAATTTATGAACTATTTTTAGCGGGAATTATTCCGGGTATATTAATGGGGATCGCAATGATGGTTACAGCTTATATAATTGCTGTTAAAAGAAAGTTCCCTAAATCAAATGAATTCCAAGTAGCGGAAATCTGGGCAAGCTTTAAAGGATGTATTTGGGAGCTCGGATTAATTGTTTTTATTCTTTACGGAGTATTAGGTGGTTTATTTACACCAACAGAGGCCGGAGCAATGGGGGTATTTGCAGCTCTTGTGCTAGGATTTATTATCCGTAGAGATGTAAGTTTGAAAGATTTGTACAGATCATGTGTGGAGACAGCTCAATTTACAGGAACAGTCTTAATTATTGTTGGATTCGCTGCTACCTATGGTTGGATTATTGCATCAGAGAGAATCCCGCAAACTATTTCCGAATCAATCTTACTAATTACAGTTGTTCCAATTTTGGCAATATTACTAGTTAATTTAGTATTGTTTGTAGTCGGATCTGTTATGGAAACGATCGCTTCTCTAGTAATTGTGTTACCAACATTATTAGTACTTGGCACTTCATTAGGTATTGATCCAATTCATATGACAATGATTGTCGTAATTAACCTTACTCTAGGTCTTTTAACACCACCGATTGGAGTTGTTCTGTATATAGTGACCTCAATTAGCGGGGATAAGATTGGATCAGTCATAAAAGAAGTAATGCCGTTTTTTGTTGCTAATGTTGTTGTATTATTACTAGTGATCCTATTCCCGAGCTTAACACTTTGGTTACCTGAATTAGTAAATAGATAAAAGTTGAAAGGTGGAACAGACTATGAAAATAGCAATTGGTTCTGATCATGCAGGATTTCCATTAAAAGGATCGGTTTTAGAATTTCTGAGAAAAGAAGGGCATGAAATCATTGATTTTGGTTCTCATAATACAGATCCTGTAGATTTTCCAGTTATCACAAAGCAAGTATGTCAAGCAGTTCTAGATAACGAAGCAGAACGAGGTATAATGATCTGTGGTACAGGTGTTGGGGCCAGTATAGCGGCAAATAAAGTACCAGGTATAAGGGCTTCGGTGTGTCATGATATTTATACTGCACATCAATGTGTTGAACATGATGATGTTAACGTTATGGCAATTGGAGCCCAAATTATTGGTCATACAGTAGCAAATGAGCTAATTGAAAGATTTCTATCTGCAACATTTAGCACATCAGAAGAGTTTAGAAGACGAGTAGAAATGTTACATGAGATGGATAATAGTAATCAAAAGTAATAAAAAGGTTCCTGTACCGTGCTATAACGCACGGTGAACAGGAACTTTTTTATTTATTGGTTATTCCGAAATTACGGAAAACGCACATAAAAACATTCCTGTAAAACGGAATTTTCCGCATTTACGGAAATGGTAAAGTATAAGATAGCATAGATAAACAAATCCACAAAATATAATTTTGTTTTCCAAAAATGCAAGCGAATTCTTAAATAGTGAGAGATTTTATAGTTAATTTTTACATTTATTAAAGATAATTAGAAAGTTGGCACAAAACTTGCTTTATAGATTATTGAGTGTGCAGTAGCAGCCTTCGATTTGTTGAAAGCGCTGTCTTCAAGGCGGTTGGAATCTGTGTGAGCCCCCTAATTATACACGCCTCACAACAAAACTTAGAATGGTTACCGAAGCCCTCATTCACAGATAAGTTTATTAACTAGGAGGAAAGAAGAATGAAAAAAAAAGTAACGTTTATTACAGGTGCAGCAAGCGGAATCGGATATCAAATTGGCGAAGCATTTCTTAAGGATGGTTATAGAGTAGTTTTTACAGATATTAATGAAGAAAAAGTTAACGAGGTAACAAAAAACCTAAGAAAACAAGGATATGATTGTTTAGGATTAAAAGTGGATGTAACAAAAGAAGAAGATATAAAAGCCGCAATTGATGCGACAGTTGAAAAGTACGGTAGGCTTGATGTTCTTTTTAATAATGCAGGGTTGCAGCATGTTTCACCTATTGAAGAGTTTCCAACTGAAAAGTTTGAATTCATGATTAAAGTGATGCAAATCGCCCCATTTATTGCGACAAAGCATGTATTGCCAATTATGAAAAAGCAAGGTTATGGACGAATTATTAATATGGCTTCAATTAATGGGGTGATTGGCTTTGCTGGGAAGGCTGCATACAACAGTGCAAAACACGGAGTAATTGGATTAACAAAGGTTGCTGCACTTGAAACAGCAGAGCATAATATTACGGTGAATGCTCTTTGTCCAGGTTATGTGGATACGCCGCTCGTTCGTGGACAATTTGAAGATTTAGCAAAAACTCGTAATGTTCCTGTTGAAAAAGTAAAAGAAGAGGTGCTTTATCCATTAGTACCACAAAAACGGCTATTAGCAGTACAAGAAATTGCTGATTATGCTCTATTTTTAAGTAGTGAAAAAGCAAAAGGAGTTACTGGGCAAGCGGTGTTGTTAGACGGGGGATATACGGCACAGTAATAATAGTCCGTCTTACTAGCGCGGGTATATATACACCCTGACATTCTAAGTAGTAGGGTAGGTAAAGATGCAGATAATCTATTAGATAATGGGGTGGAATGATGATTGGTATTATACTAGGTTTAATTGTTTTGTTGACGCTTGCATTTATGGGGTGGTCGATCATTTGGGTTGCACCAATTGCGGCCGGTGTTGTAGCACTTACTGGTGGGTTAGATCTGTTAGATGCATACACAAATACGTATATGAGTGGGTTTGTGAACTTTGCAAAACAATGGTTCCCAGTATTCATGTTAAGTGCGATTTTTGGTAAATTAATGGAAGATGCAGGGATGGCAAAATCAATTGCTGTTGTTTTATCGAAATTAATGGGAACAAAACGAGCCATTTTAGGAGTTATTTTATCTTGTGCTGTTTTAACATATGGAGGAATTAGTTTATTCGTTGTAGTGTTTGCGGTTTACCCTCTTGCATTATCTTTATTCAGAGAAGCGAATATTAGTAGAAGAATCATGCCAGCTACGATTGCATTAGGTGCGTTTACCTTTACAATGACAGCGCTGCCAGGAACGCCGCAAATTCAAAACCTGATTCCAATGCCATATTTTCAAACAAATGCAATGGCAGCTCCAGTTATGGGAATTGTTTCTGCTTTAATTATGGCAATCGGAGGCTATTTTTATTTAATTTGGCGTCAAAAACAGCTTACGGAAAAAGGGGAAGGGTTTACAGAGCCAAAAGATACGAGCATGTTAAAAATAGAAGGGAATTCCCCGAACGTGTTCTTATCTTTATTACCACTACTAACCGTACTCTTAACATTAAACTTACTTGAATGGCATATTGTTGTGGCATTACTTTCTGGTATTCTATTAATCTTATTATTAAATATTACGAAAATGAAAGGCTTTGTAAAATCCATCAATAGTGGTGCGACAGGTTCGATCATAGCAATTATTAACACGAGTGCAGCAGTAGGGTTCGGGACCGTTGTTCAAGCAGTACCAGGCTTTAAAAAGCTTACTGAAATGTTAATGAATGTTCCAGGAAACCCACTTATCTCTGAAGCAATCGCTGTTAATCTATTAGCAGGTGCAACAGGTTCGGCTTCAGGTGGGATGGGAATCGCCCTAGAAGCATTGGGAGATCAATATTATCAAATCGCCCTGAGTACTGGAATTAGCCCTGAGGCATTTCACAGAATTGCTTCTTTATCTTCAGGGGGATTAGATGTCCTACCTCATAATGGTGCTGTATTAACGTTGCTAACCATAACGGGATTATCACATAAAGAAAGTTATAAAGATATTGCTGTTGTTGCAATCATTATTCCTATTATTGCAACGGTTGCAGCAATCGCGTTAGCTGCAATGGGGATCTATTAAGATTTAGGTTAAGAAGCTGTTCAATTGAGGGCAGCTTTTTCCTTTTTTCTACTATGTTATAATTGTTCTATTGATTGGAGGAGTATTCATGAAGCTAGATATGATAGGGCTTTCAATTGACTGGTTAATTGAGATCATTCACATAGGGATTGAACGAATTGTCATAGTGGATCGAGATGGAATCATTGTTTATATAGATGAGGCATATTGTGAGTTTATTGGTACGACTTTTGATGATGCAATTGGCCGATCAGTCCAAGAAATCATTGAAAATACACGAATGCATATTGTCGCAAAAACTGGCGAAAAAGAAATTGAAAATCTTCAACCTATTAATGGCAGTGTGATGATTGCCAATCGCTACCCTATTTTCATAGAGGGAAAATTAGTAGGGGCATTTGGGACGGTTATTTTTCCTGACCCAGATAACTTACGACATTTTAAAAATAAGATGAATAACCTTTTGGAAGAGCTAAACTTCTATAAAAATAAAGCAGTCAATGAATTAACAAGTAAATATTCATTCGATGATTTAATAGGAAACAGTGATACATTTAAAGCCGCAAAAGCATTGGGAGAAAAGGTTGCTGGGAGTGATTCATCTGTTTTAATTACGGGTGAGTCTGGTACCGGAAAAGAGTTATTTGCTCATGCGATTCATCATAGTAGTGCACGTAGTAGTTTTCCGTTTGTAGCTATTAACTGTGCTTCCATTCCGGAAGTGTTGTTTGAATCAGAGCTATTTGGTTATGAGGACGGAGCATTTACAGGAGCGAAAAAGGGAGGAAAAGAAGGCCTTTTTACAGTGGCAAATAAGGGGACGGTTTTTCTAGATGAGATTGGAGACATGCCGCTCTCTATGCAAAGTAAATTGTTACGAGCTCTACAAGAAAAAGAGGTACAACCTGTTGGGGGACAAAAGACCATTCCAATTGATTTACGAATTATTGCAGCCACGAATCGAGATTTAACGAAGATGGTAGAAGAAGGAACATTCCGTCAAGATTTATTTTACCGACTGAATGTGATTAACATAGAAATTCCTCCTCTTAGAAAGCGTAAGGAAGATATTGAAGCGATCTCTAATAATTTATTACAAAAGCTCGAGAGAAAATTTTATCGAAAAGGTACCAACTTATCTCCAGAAGTTGTTGCAAAACTAGAAAACCATAAGTGGCCAGGTAATGTTCGGGAACTAGAGAATGTACTAGAGAGAGCCATAAATGTTTTAGATGGTACGGTCATCAAATCCGAGCATCTGCCTTTATATATTAGGGATCAAGTAGATAAATCGGAAATAGAAACTCCTGTTATCGAAGCGTCTGGTAGTCTAATTTTATCAAATGTTCAACCCCTAAAAGAGACGATAGCTAAAGCAGAAAAGAAAGCTATTATACATGCACTTGAGGTAACAAGTGGAGATAAATTAGCAGCAGCCAAATTACTCGGAATAGGTAAGACAAGCTTTTATGATAAGTGTAAGGTTTATGATATTAGATAAAGTTACAGTTACAGAGTTAAAAGTCCTTTCATGATATTGAAAGGGCTTTTTACGGTTGAATGTACCTATTTTTTGTCTTACATAATAAAAATTTAAACACAAATAAAAAAAATACCCCACTTTGATAGCGCTTTAATGAAATTATAATGAAAAGATACACAATAAATCAAAGGGTCATAAACTGCCACATCATTGATTCCTTTTATTCCCAAGTATACGTAGTTCTTTACGTGTGCTACTATTTCAATAACACAAATCATTCAGAAAAATGGGTGTTTTTTATGAAGTTTCAAAATAAAATTCTTATCGCATTTTTGGTTTTTATTCTATTACCGATTTTTATTTTAGGTTTTGTTTCCTACCATGTCACTTCTTCAACGTTAAAAAACAAGGTTGGGGATGAAACGTTACATACGTTAGAAGCAATTGATCTAAATTTACAAATGATCTTGTCTGAGGTTGACAATTTATCAAATTACATTATTTCTTCTAGGGAAGTTCAAGACTTTATTAAATTTAATGACGAGCAATCATTATTGGATTTTTATAATCGAGGCCAAGCCATTGCTGGACTTATGTATGGTCAATCGAAACTTGATGATTTAGTTCTTTATAGTGCTAATGGTCATGTTTATAGTTTTAAAAAGCCAAGTATTCCTTCATTCGAACAGTTTCAAGAATCAGAGTATTTTAATCTTATGGTGGAGGGGGAAGGACGGCCAGTCTGGTTATCAACTGCTGAAAGTGACAAGTTTGTTGAAGGGGAGAAACCAATCTTCTCCCAAGGGCGTGTTATCAAGGACATTCATACTCTTCATGATATTGGATATCTCATAATTGACGTGAAGTTGGATCGCTTTGATGAAGTATTTAAAGGACTTCAACAGAAGGATTCTCAGGAAATGATTGTGAACCAAGAAGGAGAGATTGTTTATAACCGTAACCATGAATTGGTTGGTGAAACGATCGAGCTCCCAAAAGAAATGGTGACAAATCAAACTGGAACATTAATTAGTGATTGGGAAAAAGAAAAAAGTTTAATTACGTACATCCCGATTAGCTTTAATGAGAACGAAGATTCCGAGTTTTTCCTTGTATCCATCAAACCATGGAGCTTCATTACAGATGAAACGAGATTTATACGACAAGTGACAATTTTTTTAGTTATTTTTGTGACGGTGTTCGCTGTCTGTTTTAAGCAAATCTTTTTAAATAGGATTATCCAGTTTATAACAGAGTTTCAATATAATATGAAAAAAGTTGAAGAAGGACAATTATCCACTAGGATGAAAGCGTTTTCCTCCGTTGAGTTGAACCAGTTAGCGAAAGGGTTTAATCGAATGGTTGAGGAAATATCAACATTGTTAAAGAGAGTCAAAAATGAACAGGAACGAAAAAGAAGAGCTGAATTTAAAGTATTACAAAATCAAATTAATCCGCATTTCTTATATAACACGTTAGAGTCTATTAATTCATTGGCTGTATTACATGGAAGTAGAGATATTAGCAAGATGACAATCAATCTTGGAAAGCTTCTACGCCTTAGTATTAATTCAGATAACAAAGTAACGGTTAGAGATGAAGTACGTCATGTTATTAGTTATATGGAAATTCAGAAGGTTCGATTTGATGAAAGGTTTACGTTCGAAATTAATGTAGATAAACAATTAGAAACTTATGCTATCTTAAAACTCGTTCTACAACCATTAGTAGAAAATATATTAATTCATGCTTTTAATCGTAATAAAACAGATGGTGTCATAAAGATCCGTGGAAGAATGTCTGACAAAGAAGGATTCTTTTTTATTGAAGATAATGGCGTTGGAATGACAAATGAGGTCCTTTCCACTTTTAATAAATATAAACAAGGTTGCAAAGAATCGAAACGAAAGTTAGGTTGTGGAGTAATGAATGTTCAAGAACGCTTGGAACTTTATTATGGAGAACGTTACGGCTTGATGATCTGCTCTAAGGAGAGCAAAGGAACAATCATCAAGCTGACGTTTCCTTTAACTCAGGGGGAACAACATGACTTATAATGTGTTGCTAGTTGACGACGAATCGCTCATTCTTAGAAGTCTGCAGAAAATTATTGACTGGAAAGCTTTAGGTTGTGAGATTGCTGGAACAGCTAATGATGGCCAGGATGCAGCTCTTCTTGTTCAAGACATTCAGCCAGATATTGTAATAACTGATATTTGTATGCCCGAAATGAATGGGCTTGATTTATTAAAAAGGATTCAAACAATGCCGGTAAAACCAGAAGTGATTCTGTTAAGTGGCTACAATGAATTTGAGTATGCTAGAGAAGGCTTACAAAATAATGCATTTGATTATATTTTAAAGCCGATCGATCATGAAGAATTAGAAGAATGTATAAATAGAGTCATTACAAAATTTGAAGAATCAAGGAAGAAAGAAGATGAGCATCGGAAACACCTCATTTATGAAGCGATCACACTTGGAGAAACAAAGTTCAGTCTTGAAAATGATGATCGAACGTATGTGATTTCGGCATTAGAGTTTAATAAAGGATCAGCAAATGATGAACAACAGCTTAGGGACTGGGTCAAATTTGTGAGTGGAGAGCAATTCTCAGAAGTATTCTTATATAAATTTGAAAGTACACGCTATATCCTTGTTTGTTCTCACCTAAAGAAGAATAAAGGTTTAGCTGCTAAGGTTAAATTAGCAATGAAGGAGTTTGGTAATAAAATAGATGGGTTGGTGAAAATAGCTGTAGGTAAGGATGTAGTTGGAATGAATAACCTTTCCCAATCCTATCAGCAAACATGGAAATTATTAGACTCTGCTTCGTTTTTAAAAATGAATCTGATCTCTGAAGATCACATTAAAAGTGAATATCAATCAAAGTATTCTCCAGATGCAGCAATCAAAAAAGCAAAAAAATACTTACAGGAAAACTTTACAAAGGAAATTGGTATTGACTCTGTAGCTGAAGAAGTTGATTTAAGTGTCAGTTATTTTAGTGTTTTATTTAAGCAAAAAACGGGCGTAACATTTTTAGAATATGTTACAAACTTAAGAATTGAGCATGCCTGTGTACTGTTAAAAACGACGGATCTAAAAACCTATGAAATTGCCAACATGGTCGGTTACAATGACCAACGGTACTTCAGCCAAGTGTTTAAAAAACGGCAAAAAGTCACACCGAGTCAATATAGAAAAAGTGACTAGAATTGCTTTTAAAAGGGAGGCTCAAAATGAAAACAAATAACATTATTGGTCGTTCGCTTGTAATTGCGAGTTTATTTTTGAGCGCTTGTTCCACTACAGGAGGAGAAGTTCAGCATGAAACGGAGAAAAAACGGATTGAATTCTTCCAACCAAAACCAGAAGCTGTTGAATTTTTCAATGAGATGATTGACCAGTTTGAAATGCTTCATCCTAATATTGAAATTGAACAAGTAAACGTTCCCGACGGCATGGCTGTTTTAAAAACAAGGATTGCACGCGGCAACGTACCTGATATTTTTATCACTTATCCAATAGAGCAAGATTATGTTGTACGTGCGGAAAAAGGATATTTGTTAGATCTTACGAATGAAAATTTCATTCAACAAGTTGATCCTGAGATTCAAAATAGGTATTTAATTAATGAGAAAATGTATGGAGTAGCCTTATCACAAAATGCGGTTGGAGTCATTTATAATACCCATATATTTGAGGAATTACAGCTTGATATTCCGCAGACATGGGATGAATTTCTGCTCACACTAGAGAAACTAGAAATGGCAGGGAAACAGCCGATATTAATAGGCAATAAAGAACTTGAGAGCATAAGTGTTTTTAATTTAAACTTAATAGCTAACGAGTTTGATAGTGATTATTGGAATAAATTGAATCAAGGTGAAGTGACGATTACAAACGACCCGAGATGGATAGAAGCTTCAGAAAAAATGCTACAAGTACTAGATTACGTTCAAGACAACTCATTTAGTTATGATTCTGATGCGGTTATTCATGCATTTATTGAAGGCGAGGCAGCTATGTTTATTGATGGGGTGTGGATGCTTCCTCGAATAGAAAAGTTAGATCCTCAATTAACCTATGGGATATTTCCTTTTCCTGTTACAAATGATGTGGAAAGTAATAACGTTTTAGGGGGGGTTGATGGAGGGTTTGCGATTTCGGCCGATACGAACTACCCTGATGAAGCAAAGCTTTTTTTAGAGTTTCTTCTCACAAAAGAAAATGCGCAAAAATTCTCCGATTATGAAGGGAATATTAGTGCTGTAAAAGGAGTGAATATGAACAAGCCAGAAGTAAACCGTCTAGCCGAGCATGTTACTATGGGGAAGACAGTAAATTGGCCGAACCATCATTGGGCTGGAGGTACAGCTGCTGAAGCAGAGTTTAGAAGAATTTCACAGCAATTTTTTTTAGAACGTGATATTGATTCTTTTCTAGAGAATTTAGAAATAATGTTTCAGAATTATAGACAACAACAATAGGGTTAAAACGAGTCTTTCCCTTAAACAACATAAAAGGTGAACGAAAAAATCTTCCATTATAAGTGGAGGATTTTTTTGTTGAAAGTCTTTTTTAAAAGTACTAATAAAAAGAATTTCAACAAAAATCAAAGATATACCTCATTTTGAAAGCGCTTTATTAATTATACAATGAGCTTATAGAAGTCGAACAAAAACGGAGGTGTAGCCGAGGAATCTAGTGAATAGGTCACGTGGCAAGTTATGAAAGCGAAAACATTAAAGATTATAGGGGGAAATGAAATGAAACGTTGGGGATTGGGATTCCTTTCAATTGTAATGGCAGCAGGTATTGCTACAGGATGTTCTTCAAATGATGATGTTGTAAGTAATGAGGCAAGTAATAACAATCAGTCGGGAAGTAGCGGAGATGTAGTTAATCTCACCGTTTGGCATCCTGAATCAAGTAGAGAGATGACAGCAGCTTATAGTGAAATATTTGAGGAGTTTAACGAGATGCACAAAGGAGAGATTGAGGTAAGTTATGAGTTTATCCCACGAGGAAACCAATATGCTTACGAAGACCAAGTCTCCGCTGCTGCATCAAGTAGTTCATTACCTGATCTACTATCATTAGATGGACCTAACGTTGCTAATTATGCAGACTCAGGAATCATCCAACCAATTGATGGTTTAGTAGATAATATTGATGACTTTGTTGACTCAGTAATTGTTCAAGGAACATTTGGCGATGAGCTTTATGCTATAGGACCAACAGAATCTACGGTTGCGCTTTTTTATAACGTTGAAATGCTAGAAGAAGCAGGGATTACACCTCCTACAAGTTTAGAGGATGCATGGACTTGGGATGAATTTTACGAAGCAGCTAAGACACTAACAGACAGAGAAAACGGAATTTACGGTGTGAACTGGACACTTGATTACGGTGAATGGATCATTTATTTCTCAGGACCGACTGTTTGGAGTAACAGTGGAGGATTTATCGCAGAAGATGGCTCAACAACGGAAGGAATCATGAACAGCCCTGAAACAATTGAAGCACTTGAATTCTTACAAAAGTTTGCGGAGGAAGGACTTGTCAATCTTCAGCCTACACCAACAGAATTCGAGGATGGCAATGCAGCTATGATGCTAATGGGATCTTGGCAATGGGAAAACTTAAAAGAATACCCAGATACGGAGTGGGGAATCACATACTACCCAAGAAGTCCAAAAGGCGAACAAGTATCTCCATCGGGTGACTGGACGTGGGGAATGTCAACAAACACTGAGCATCAAGAGGAAGCAGCTCTCCTGTTAAACTTCTTAACAAATGAAGAGAATGGATTAAAGCTTGCACTAGCATCTGGAAAGCCAGCTGCACGAAAGTCTGCATTTGACAACATGACAGAGTGGAATGAATTGCCTCTTCGTGTGCTGAAGGATCAAGTTATTGAAACATCACACCCAAGACCTCGTACAACGTCTTACCCGGTATTATCTGCACGATACGGAGAAGCTGTACAAAATATATTCCTTGGTGCAGATGTTAAAGAAGAGCTTGATCGAGTGGCAAGTGAAGTCGAAAGAGACATCGAAAGACAAAGTAGATAACCCGATGTTTATATTCCAAGGGGGGGCACCTCCCTTGGAACATAATAGAGTGATTTTAAAGTTTTAGTAAAAGAAAAGGTGGTGTGACTTGATGGAGGCTGCAAAAAAAGAACGATTTGAACCACAAAGTCCAAACCCAATCAAAATGGTAAAAAGAAATAATCCGAATCGAATGACGTATAAAAGACAGAAGAAAGTTCTTGGAATCCTCTTTTCATTACCGGCACTCGTATTGCTTTTTACGTTTTTGATTCTCCCGGTCATTCTCGCATTTATTTATAGTTTTATGGACTATGCGATGTTACGCCCAGGTGAAAAAACATTTATCGGACTTGATAATTATCAGAGACTATTAACGGATGGGAACTTTCTTAACGCATTAAAAAATACCATGTATTTTACAGCTGTCGTTGTGCCGCTACAATCATTAGTTGCCCTTGGGCTAGCGTTGCTGGTTAATAAAAAAGTAAAACTAGCTTCTCTAGGTCGGGTGTTCTTCTTTAGTCCAGTTGTCACTTCCATGGTCGTTGTTGCGATCCTTTGGACGTTTTTATATAACGTTGAAAATGGACTAATTAATAGTGTTTTAAATTTATTTGGAATCCCTAATCAGCCTTTTCTACTAAGTCCAAATCAAGCCATGAATTCTATTATCTTTATGTCAATTTGGCAGGCTGCAGGGTTTCAAATGATTATATTCTTAGCAGGTCTAAAAGAAGTCCCCGAAGAATTATATGAAGCCGCCGAAATTGATGGGGCAAATGCATGGAGAAAATTTTTAAATGTAACACTGCCAGCACTGAAACATGTGACGGCCTTTGTACTAATTATTACGACGATTCAAGCGTTCCGGTTATTTGTGCAACCATTTGTAATGACAAATGGAGGTCCAAGTGGGTCGACAAAAACGCTCGTCTATATGTTGTATGAGGAAGGGTTTCAGTTCCGAGATGTTGGCTACTCTTCGGCCATATCAGTTGTGTTCTTTATAATCGTTTTAAGTGTTTCATTAATTATGAAAAAGATCCTTGTGAAAGAGTAGAGAGGGGAGGGAATGGGATGAACTACAAAACAAAAAAACGTCTGGCAAAAGTGGGTGTTAATCTAACCATCATTGTTGTCGGGTTACTTTTCATAGCGCCTCTTTTATGGATGATTATCTCGTCTTTGAAGCCAGAAACGAAAATATTCACGCAAATGGGTCTTGAAGCTTTTATTCCAGAAAGTCTTACTTTTGAAAATTACTATAATATTTTATTTAACAAAGAAACGGGCACCAACTTCTTTTTGTATATGTGGAATAGCTTATATACAGTTGGAATGATTGTCATATTAGGTCTAATTGTAAACTCTCTTTGTGCCTATGCTCTTGTTAAGTTGAAATTCCCTGGGGCCGGGCTAATCCTTATGATCATTATCGCTCTATATATTGTTCCATTTGAAAGTGTATTGATTCCACTTTATTTAATTGTAAATGCGTTTGGGTGGGTAAATGAATATCCAGCATTGTATGTCCCATTTATCGCTAACTGTTTTAACATCTTTTTGTTCCGTCAATTCTTTTTAAATATACCAAAGGAATTAGAAGAAGCTGCCCATATAGATGGGGCATCTCCATGGACGACATTCTGGCGCATTATCGTTCCAAATGCAAAGCCGGTATTTGCAACATCAGCGATATTAACCTTTGTTACTCATTGGAGCGATTTTATGTGGCCATTAATTGTGACAACCGGTGCATCCAAGAGAACGGTGCAAGTAGGGATTCAGTATCTATTTACGGATAACAACATACAGTACGGAGAAATCATGGCTGCCCTATCATTAACAACGATCCCTGTCATTCTAATCTTCTTATTTTTCCAACGCTATTATGTTCAAGGGATTACATCGAGTGGAGTAAAAGGATAAAAGTTACTTTAAAGGCGGTAGGAACGTGGTTTACCGCCTTTTTTAGAAAAAGGAGAGATATCTGACATGTACAACGAACGTTATAGACCGCAATTTCATTTTTCGCCGAAGGAAAATTGGATGAATGATCCGAATGGCTTAGTTTATTTTGAAGGAGAATATCATTTATTCTATCAGTATCATCCAGATGGCACAAAGTGGGGGCCCATGCATTGGGGTCATGCAGTCAGTAAAGATTTGATTCATTGGGATCACTTGCCAATTGCTTTGTTTCCTGATGAGCTTGGGACGATATTTTCCGGGTGTGCGGTTGTTGACTATGGCAATACGAGTGGCTTAAAAGACGGTGATGAGGATGTTATGGTTGCGATTTTTACACAACATGAGGAGGGGAACCAAAAGCAGAGTATTGCTTACTCTCATGATAGGGGACGGACATGGATGAAGTACCAAAATAATCCAGTGATTGCTAATCCAGGGTTAAAGGATATCCGTGATCCAAAGGTGTTTTGGCACAAAGATGCAAAGAAATGGATCATGTCACTAGCTTGTGGGGATCATATCCGTTTTTATGGATCTTCAAATTTACTAGAATGGGAGCATATGTCCTCATTTGGAGAAGGGTATGGTGCACACGGAGGAGTTTGGGAATGTCAAGACCTAATTGAAGTACCCGTTAAAGGAAGCGAAGAAAAGAAGTGGGTTTTAATTGTAAGCATTAATCCAGGTGCTCCAAATGGGGGTTCTGGGATGCAATATTTTGTTGGAGAATTTGATGGGGAAACTTTTCATTCTGATGAAAGTCCTGAAACGACGCGTTGGGTAGATTATGGTCGGGACTTTTATGCTGCGGTCTCATGGCTTGATACACCAACGAGAGAACGGATCTGGATTGGTTGGATGAGCAACTGGCAATACGCTAATGAAGTCCCGACACATCCGTGGAGAAGTGCGATGTCAATTCCACGTGTCCTCACATTAACGAAAACGGACAGTGTGTACAATTTAGTTCAAACGCCTGTTAAAGATATAGAACAATTAAGAACCCGCGAAACGATAGAAGAACATGATGTAATCATCCATAAAGAAAAACCATTAAAGTTATCAGGTGTTGGCCCTCTATTAGAAATGGATATAGAAGTGAAAGAGGCCCAAACTGATTCTTGGGGGATTCATGTTCGACACGGAGAGTCTCAAACCACCATTGCTTTTCATTTGAAGGAAGGTCAGTGGTTTATTGATAGAACACAAAGTGGAGAGGTTGACTTCTCAAGGGAGTTCCCAAGTAAAGACATCGCTCCATTCGAAAAAGAAGTAAAAAAGGTCCAATTTTACCTAGATACCTCTTCGCTAGAAGTATTTTTGAATGATGGAGAAAGTGTGATGACGGAGCTCATTTTCCCATCACAAGAAGATGTAGAAATGGAATTGTTTGCTACAAATGGAGAAGTAGTATTTGAAAATGTTAAAGTAACCAATTTAAAAGGAATCTGGGAAAAAGAAAGAGAGTTGTAATGAAATGAATGTATGGGATGGAAAGACAGCAAAGACATTAAATAAGCTAACCAATATAGTTATTTTAAATCTGCTTTGGATTTTGTTTTCTATTCCAATCGTTACCATTGTACCCGCTACGGTGGCAATGGTTGGTGTTGTGAAAAAGTGGCACCTTGAGAAAGAAGAGCGAGTCTTAAAGCCTTTTTTACAAATTTTCCGAATGAAGTTGAGACAAAGTCTATTAATCGGTGTTCCGTGGCTCATGATTGGTGCGTTGTTATTATTCGATTTGACTGTCTTTTTCAATATCCCAAACGGGTTCGTTCGAATGGCACTTATTGTTATAACTAGTTTTGTCATTTTGTTATACCTTTTTACAAGTGTTTATCTAGTCCCAGTTATGCTTAATGAAAATAACCTGAAAATAAAACCAATGATAAAACGAGCATTTGCACTGTCTTTTTATGATTTGTCCGTTTCATTTTCGGTAGTAGTCATTACGGTATCAGCTATTTTTGTTGTCTCATTATTTCCGGTAACGATCATCTTCATAGGTGCTTTAACAGCCATGATTAACTATCGCTTTTGTCATAAGACGTTTCAAAAGGTTGAATCGCATAACATGACTAAAGCACACGTAAAGAAACACTGTTTTTAATAAACAGTGTTTCTTTAGTATATTTCTAATACTTAGTACGTTTTGTCACCATTAAAAATAGAGTTTTTAACAATAACATAGTCTACGTGGCGGATTGAGTCTAATTTCGTTCCACCTGCATAAGAGATAGAAGATTGTAGGTCTTGCTCCATTTCAGTCAATGTATCTTGTAGAGCCCCTTTATGCTCAACAACGATTTTTTTTCCTTCTACATTCTTCTTCTCACCTTTTTGGAACTCAGAAGCTGAACCAAAGTATTCTTTATAAAGCTTTCCATCTTTTTCGATTGTTTCTCCTGGTGATTCTTCATGTCCAGCAAATAGGGAACCGATCATCACCATCGTTGCACCGAAGCGAACGGATTTAGCGATGTCGCCATGAGTGCGGATTCCGCCGTCTGCAATAATTGGCTTACTTGCTGCCTTTGCACACCAGCGAAGAGCTGCTAATTGCCAGCCTCCCGTACCAAAACCAGTTTTAATCTTCGTAATACATACTTTTCCTGGTCCAATTCCAACTTTTGTTGCATCTGCACCGGCATTTTCCAACTCTCTTACTGCTTCTGGTGTTCCAACATTACCTGCAATGACAAAGCTTTCAGGTAAAAGTTTCTTAATATGTTGAATCATTTCGATTACTGCATTGGAATGACCATGTGCGATATCGATCGTAATGTATTCTGGTGTAAGCTTTTCATCTGCAAGTTGTTGAACAAAGCTATATTCTTCGTCCTTGACTCCGACACTAATAGAAGCAAATAGACCACGTGCATGCATATCTTTTATAAAATCAAGGCGCTTTTCTGGCTCAAAACGGTGCATCACGTAGAAGTAACCATTTTCAGCTAAGTAAAGAGCGATCTTCTCATCTATAATTGTTTGCATATTTGCAGGTACAACAGGTAATTTGAAAGAACGTCCACCTAATGTTGTTGTTGTATCACATTCTGAACGGCTATTAACAATACATTTTGCTGGGATTAATTGAATATCTTCGTAATCAAATACATTTTCCATAGGTATCCACCTCTAAATACGAATATTGTGGTTTGTGTCAAACGGAAATGTTCGACCCTTAGGTACTTTACAATAGTTTGGTTTCGATGTCAATGAATTAATGAAAATAGGGCTTATTAAATAGAAAAGGCTTTCATTCAGGAGTAAATTAGGATTTGGTAATTCGACCTTATCCTCTTCATCGTAAACAGGAAATTTTATAAAAATAATATTGATTTTCTTTATACAAAGACAGGTCATCCTGTCTTTTTTTCATTGTAGTTAACTATAGTCCTATGCGTTTTGTAAATTATTTCTAAAAAGTCCTTTAATTATGAAAAAAGTAATATATTTTCTGAGAAAGGGTCTTATAATAAAAAGGTATGTTAATAGATGAGGAGTGAAAGCTATGTCCTTTATTAAATTCCTTTTGGACAGAAAAATTGTGGTTGGGCTCATGGTCGTCTTTATATTTTTCATTGGTTTATTCTCAGTAACAAAATTAGATCAAGAACTGTTTCCTCCGATTTCCTTTGATATGGCTTTGATTCAAGTGGATGCAGGAGAACTTGCAACAATGGATGTTGAACAACAAGTCACCCACCCTATAGAACAAATAGTAAGCAGCATAGACGGTGTTGAGTCGTATGAATCTTCTTCCTATATAGGGCAAAGTGCCATAACGGTATATATAGAAGAGGGTAGAGGTGATGAAGTTTTTAAGGATATAGAAGCTCAAATGTTATCACTCCAATCACAGGTGCCAGCTATCAACCAACTAGAAACATTTCAGTTTTCCACGGAACAGCCATTTGATTTCTTTATGTCAATTTCAAATGGATCGATGGAAGAAATGACGGAATTCGCAAAAAATGTAGTGAAGCCACGGCTGGAGGAATTGTCAGAAGTTCGTGAGGTAAGGTTTGATGGGCTAGAAAACTACGAAGTTTCCATACAATTTAATCAAGATACAATGGAAGAACTGAATATAGATGTAAACCAAGTCATTCCAATGATTCAACAGTCTAATCTCATTACTTCATTAGGAACATTTACGGAAGAAGAGAATGAGCCAACCATAAGGTGGGACACGACTTATGAAGAGATTGAGCACATTGAAAATTTGTTGATTCATACGGCCGATGGCGTAAAGAATTTATCTGAAATAGCAGACGTTTCACTAGTAAGAAGTGATGTAAGTTCAGCAGTTTGGAAGGATGGCAGCAAAGATTTTATCTTTACACAAGTTGGACGTGTATCGAATGTGACACAAATTGAAATGGCAGAAGCGGTACGAAGTGAAGTCGAAAAAATTAAAGAAGAAGGTCTAGTAAGTGGTTTCGACTTTGAGTACATTGTGTCACAAGCCGACTATATAGAAGATGCCATTGATGGGGTAACTTATAATATTTTGCTTGGTGGATTACTCTCTATCCTAACACTCATCTTATTTCTAAGGAACATAAGAGCGACATTCATCATTGGAATTTCTATACCCGCTTCGATTTTACTAACCTTTTCAAGTATGTGGATTCTTGGATATAGCTTTAATATCATCTCATTAATTGCGTTAGGATTAGGAATTGGGATGATGGTCGATGCTTCCATTGTCATTATGGAATCTATCTATAGAAAGAAAGAACAAGGGTTAGGTAATAGGGAGGCTGTCCTGAAAGGAATCAAAGAAGTAGCGACCGCAGTATTAGCTTCGATGCTTACGACAGTTGTAGTCTTTTTACCTATTGGGCTGCTAGGTGGAGAGACCGGTAAGTTTATGATGATCTTATCTGTCGTTGTTATTGTTACGTTAGTAAGTTCAGTCATTGTTTCTTTTACTCTGATTCCTTCGTTATCGGAAACCTTTTTAAAAGTTCGTACCAAACAAAATAAAAAAAGGGAAAACCGAACAATTCGTGCGTATGGATCGATTCTTTCTTGGATGACGGAAAAGAAACGAAGACGATATGGAGTCATAAGTTTGTTTGTGGCCATGTTTATCGGTTCCCTTTTTTTAACAACAAAGATACCAATGACGATCATGCCTGATGTATTTAACCGTTATTCTGAGATCATGGTTACTCTTGAAAATGGGGTAACCCCAGCTGAAAAAGAGGAAATTGTTAGCGAAATGAACAATAGGCTGGAAACCATTACGGATGTAAAAGAGAATTTTGTCTTAGATCACGTCGAATATCTCTACGTTTTAATTAATATGACAACAGGTGATGACGTGACCGTTGAACAAAAAGAAATCAATGAGAAAATTTTTAACGAACTAAGGCAGTTAGAAGAGTCTCATCCGATTCTAAGTGTGAACTCCGCGTTAGATGAAGGAGGCGGTGGATTCCCAGTACAAATAGAGATTACAGGGGAAAACATAGACAAATTATCAGAACTAGCTGAAGATGTAAAAGCCGAGATTAATCAAATCGATGGAATTGTTGGAGCGAAACGAACATTGGATAAGCAAGTTGAAGAGCAGCTCATTGTTTTAAACGAAGATCAAATGAAAGAAGACGGCGTAACAGCTATGCAACTTTTTCATGAGATCCATGCTAATCAAGCCAAACAACCAATTGGTCACCTATCTAATTCTGATGCATCCCCTATTTATGTTGAAACAGATAATACAATCGTGAAAAAGTCAGATTTACTGGCTCTTGAAATAAACACCCTACAAGGTCAGAAGCCTTTATCTGACTATATGGAGTTAGAGACGATTATGGCTCCGACGCAAATTGATCGAAAAGATGGGGAGCGTGTTGTAAAAGTTTTAGCAGATATCTCTGGGCGTGATTTAGGTTCCATTAATCGTGATGTTCAAGCGCTTATACAGCAGTTTGAAACCGCAGAGGGTTACACGATTTCCATTAGTGGGGATTTAGAGGCGCAGCAGGAAGCCATTCAAGAGATACTTCTTATTTTAGGAATTGCTATTTTCTTAGTATATGTTGTCATGGCTGTTCAATTTAATCATCTCGTTCACCCAATCATTGTCATGACGATCATTCCTATGACAATAACTGGTGTCATTCTTGGGCTGTTTATTACGCAAAGAGAGTTAAGCATCATGTCAGCCATGGGGGTAATCATGTTAATCGGAATTGTTCTAAACAATGCTATTCTTCTTATTGACCGAACGAAGCAATTGCGTTTTGAAGATAAGTCTGTTCATGAAGCGGTTATAGAAGCAGGGAAGAATCGAATTCGCCCAATTTTCTTAACAACATTAACGACGGTTGCCGGAATGTTTCCATTGGCTGTTTCTACAGGGGTTGCAAGTAATTATCAAGCACCGCTTGCAACGGTGGTTATTACTGGACTATTGTTTGCTACTTTGATCACGTTATTGCTGATTCCAGCTGTTTATATGTTATTTGATGATGTGGCAGTTGGTGTTAGAAGGATTTTTCATAGAGGTAGGAAAGGAACGAAAGAGGAATTGGTAGAGACAAATACTAAAACAGATATTTCTGATTGATTTTAGAATTTAGAGGAATAGCCAAGAGATTACTGGCTATTCCTTATTAAATTTCCTAGATATTGGACTTAGAGGAAGAACTTGAGAAAAAGCTAGTATTGAATATATGCTATTTTAGTAATATGATAAATTTAACTTTTTGATTGTGTATTTCCTTATATAAGCGGGGGCACTAGATGAAGACAAGATTGAAAGCGCTTTATAATAATGCAACTGAATCTATTTACAATAGTATCACTAAAAAATACGTCATCATTTTTGCTCTTACTTTTATCATTCCTACGTTCCTTATTTATCAATTAATAATTGGATATCCGGAAAGGATGGTTGAAAGAGATATCATTATAATGTGGAGTCATAACTATGCTGTTTCGAATTTAATTATCGTGGCAAAGAAGCAGTCTCAGTCGCCATTTCTTTGCTGAGTGAAAATCAACAGTTCCATGGAGTCTTAGTAGGTGAACTTAGTACAGAATTTCTATCTGATATATTAAAAAGTTTCAGTGGAATGATTTAATGGTTCTTGAAGATGATCAAGGAGCTTCCGCCATACCATGCTTCACCTGTTGTTCGAAAGGACCTTATAGATAAACATCCAAGTGTCCCATTGCTGTTAGAAGAACTTGCCTCAAAGATCACACATGAAGATATTATTCAATTAAATTATCAGGTAGATGTCCTGCATATTGATGTAGCAAAGGTTGTGAAAGAGTTTTTGAGAGAGAAAGACCTGTTATAAAATATTTTTAAATTAATACCTAAAAGCATATGTTCTTATAAGGATGTATGCTTTGTTCCTCAATCATATGAATTTGTAATTTTAAAAAAATTAAGCGGCGGAGGTAGGATTACAATCACTAGGTGAAGAAAGTAAAGAAACCAATAGCATAGTAAAGCAAGAGAATTGAAAAAACAAGGAATGTCTAAAACCAACAGATTTTGATTATTACTATTCAGCATTGATCAAATTAGATCACCTGTAATATTGGGGCAATCAGTTCTGTGAAGCTTCAAATGGAGTGGTACAAACCGAGAGACTTGATTAAGGAAGTAGAATTATATGTTTAAAGACTTGTAAACAATTTTAATGAGTTTAGGTATATTATATGTAAGTTACCTTATACAAAATCTTTTGTTTTATCAAGGAGGTCTTCAATTTGCAAAGTCATATGACTCTTAAAGCACTAGCGCAACAATGGAAATACGATTTAGATTGTGAAAAAATGGATGTATATAGCCATACGACTCTCTTATCAGAAATTGATATTAACGATGAAGGTAGAGATATTGCTTTAAAAGGGGAAAATGGTGACTTTTGTGGATGGATTCCCTATTCAATATTAATGAAAGAAGTTTGGAAACAATGGAAGTTAACAAAAGCCTATTATGAAACGTTTCTTAACTCGGTTGAGTCTGCTGTTACAACTGTTGATTCTAATGGAGATATCGTGCACTTGAATCCTATTTCTGAAGCAATGTACGGGATATCCTTAAACGAGGTGTATGGCCAGTCTATTACAAATTACTTCGAAAAAGAGGCTATTGTGCTAATGTCGACGATGAAAGAACGACAAGGTGTTATGGGTAAATACAACCAGCCACACCCTAATGTCCACGTACTTATTACTACATCTCCTGTCTATGTTGATGAAGAAGTCGTAGGGGGAATATCAATAGAAAGAGATATTACTGAGATGGTTAAACTCAATGATAAATTGTCTTCAACAACTGAATATTTGCATAATCTAGAAAGTGCGACTCAAAACCAACAGAACCTTTCGCCATTTAACAAAATTAAAGGCAGAAGTCCTGTTTTAAAAGATGCTATTAATCTAGCTAATAAAGTGGCTAAAACAGATGCCGCTGTGTTAATTACTGGGGAAAGTGGAGTTGGAAAAGAGTTGTTTGCTGAAGGTATACATAAAGCTGGAAATCGATCTAATAAGCCCTTTGTAGCTATTAACTGTGGTGCCATCCCCAATGCTTTATTTGAAAGTGAACTTTTTGGGTACGAACAAGGGGCGTTTACCGGGGCGATTAAAGGAGGGAAGAAAGGAAAATTTGATGCCGCAAAAGGAGGTACGATCTTCCTTGATGAAGTTGGTGAAATGCCACTTGAATTACAAGTTAAACTATTACGTGTATTACAAGAAAAGCATTATTACCGTGTTAGTGGAAATGAAGCAATTCCAACGGATGTCCGGATCATCGCTGCTACAAATCGAGATTTAGAGAAGATGATTGATGAAGGAAGTTTTCGGGAGGATTTGTATTACCGTTTAAATGTTATTTCAATATCTATACCACCATTACGCGATCGGATTGAAGATGTTCCTGAATTGATTCAATTATTCTTGACTGAATTCTCTCTCAAATACGCTATGCCGATTCCTGAAGTTAGCCCTGAAGTAATGTATAGTTTTCTACAACACCCATGGCAGGGAAATATACGGCAACTTCGTAATATTATCGAACGTGTTATTATCTTGGCTAACGACAATGAGGTGATTAAACCCCATCATCTACCTAAAAATTTCATGAAGGAAAATAAACCTCCTACTTTACAGAGGCAATTTGAGAACACAGAGAAAATAAACGGGCAAGGTGAAGAAGAGATTCAATACGCATTACAAAAAACATATGGAAATAAAGCTGCTGCAGCGAAGTTATTGGGGATTTCACGTGCCACTTTATATAACAAACTTAAGAAGTATGAATTACAGTAAGGAAAGTGAGAACCGCTGGGTCTCACTTTTTTTGTATGTACCAAGCTTCTTGTAAGCAAGCAAGGTTGTTTCTATTCAGATCCTATAACACTGCCATAAATATATAGGATAGTGGTGAAGGGATTAAACGTAAGGCTCTGTCAGTACATATCGTCACGACCTCTTTGAATGGGGCAAACGGAGGAACCCGATCTCTTAATCTTTTATACACAAGTGTAAAACGTTTACACTTATGTATATGAACTGTATAGATTTCCCCGGTGATTTTGAGTGAATAATGTGCTTGAAAAGCCACTTTAGAGAAATTAAACTCTTTTTTTACCTTTTGGCACAGATATTGCATTGTTTATAGGTGTATACAAGATAAACCACTCAGGAAGGAATGTGAAATGAATGAGTAACGGAATTTTCAAAATCCCAACACCTAAAAACGAGCCTGGCAATACATATGCTCCAGGTACAAAAGAAAGGGAAACATTAAAGACAGAATTGAAACGCCAATCTGAGATCGTAGTCGATATCCCTGTGATTATCAATGGAGAAAATATAAAAACAGATACAGTGAAGCAAGTGGTTATGCCGCATGATCATCAACATGTTTTGGCAAACTTTTCACAAGCTGGAGAAAAAGAGTTGCGAGATGCTGTAGAAGCGGCAATGGCTGCAAAAGAATCATGGGCAAATATGCCATGGGAACACCGTGCATCCATTTTCTTAAAAGCTGCTGATTTAATCTCTGGACCATACCGTGACGTAATGAATGCTGCTACGATGTTAGGACAATCCAAAACAGCTTTTCAAACTGAAATTGATGCTGCACAAGAATTAGCAGATTTCTTACGTTTTGGCGTTGATTATGCTAATCAAATTTATCAAATTCAACCAGAAAGTGTGAAGAATATATGGAACCGTTTAGAATACCGCCCATTAGATGGTTTTGTATTGGCAATTTCTCCATTTAACTTCACAGCAATTGGCGGAAACTTACCATCAGCTCCTGCAATGATGGGGAACGTAGTCGTTTGGAAACCAGCAACAACTGCTTTATTATCAAACTACTACTTTATGCGTATATTAGAAGAAGCGGGATTGCCAAAAGGCGTAATTAACTTCGTACCTTCCAGTGGTTCACTAGTATCGGAAGTAGTATTAACAGACCCTCGTATGTCTGGATTCCATTTTACAGGATCAACTAGTACGTTCCAAACAATTTGGAAAACTGTAGGCGAAAACATTACAAATTATAAATCATATCCTCGTTTGGTTGGGGAAACTGGTGGAAAAGACTTTGTATTTGCTCACGAAACTGCACAAGCAGACAAAGTAGTAGCTGGCCTTGTTCGTGGTGCGTTTGAATACCAAGGTCAAAAATGTTCAGCAGCTTCTCGTGCTTACATCCCTGCAAACATGTGGGAGGAAGTGAAAGGTGGTTTAGTGGAAGAAACTGCTAAGCTTAAAGTAGGAGATATCCGAGACTTTACAAACTTCATGGGTGCGGTAATTGATAAAGCAGCTTTTGATTCAATCACAAGCTACATCGACTATGCTGCAGATTCTGAAGAAGCAGAGATTATTGCTGGTGGTACTTATGATGATTCTGAAGGATATTTCGTTCAACCGACAATCATTGTGACAACAAATCCAAACTTCAAAACAATGGTAGAAGAAATTTTTGGACCAGTATTAACGATTTATGTATATGAAAATGATAAATTAGAAGAAACATTGACTGCAGTAGATACAGCGTCTATGTATGCATTAACAGGCGCGATCTTTGCACAAGATCGTCAAGCAATTATGCACTTAGAACGACGCTTATCTGGTGCAGCTGGAAACTTCTATATTAATGATAAACCAACTGGTGCGGTGATTAATCAACAACCATTTGGCGGGTCTCGAGGTTCTGGTACAAACGATAAAGCAGGTTCTGTATTTAACATGATTCGTTGGACGAGTCCGCGTATTATCAAAGAAAACTTTGCTCCAACTACAGAAATTGCATATCCATTTATGGATGCAGAATAAATTAAAATGAACTGTCGCCGGAAGTAGCCTGGGGAAATAATAAAATAACTTAGGCGGCCTTAGCTCTATATTCCATAGGGCTGAGGCCGTTTATTCGTTGTTGATATCTATCATTATTATAAAAATGGATATCTCCTCTATCGCATCTGACAGGTCCTCAAATGTCTTATATCTCCCTTTTGATGATTTCCAGCACTTCACACTTAAACAGACTAGTATAAATTTATTGGAAAGAAAAAAACTCCCCCTAAAGTAAGACAACCTGTCTACCTTAAGGAGAGAAGTTCACTGTGAGGAATATCACGAGCAGTTTACCAATTTATCTTGCATAGAAAGCATTATACAGATTTATTATGTTCATGTTGCTGCTCACCAGGCTGATTAACTGCCCGGTTAAATTCCTCTTTAATTTCAAAAGACGGGGCTTTATCAATAAGACTAACAATGACAATAGCAATCCATGCTAGGATGAACCCGGGAACAAGTTCATATAAGCCAATGTTATTTAATATTTCAATATTTCCCCATAGTATAATCGTTAAAGCACCAGTTAACATACCGGCAAGAGCTCCATTTTTTGTCATTCGTCTCCAGAAAAGAGAGAGGATAATAACAGGACCAAATGCTGCTCCAAAACCTGCCCAAGCATAAGAGACAAGCTCTAATACATTTCCTCCGCTTTTAGCTAATATAACAGCAACAATAGAAATAAAAATGACAGACCCACGACTGACCCAAACAAGCTCTTTTTCACTAGCATTCTTTCTAAAAATCTGCTTGTAAAAATCTTCAGCAACGGCACTTGAGGAAACTAACAATTGTGAGTCAATCGTACTCATAATAGCTGCTAAAATTGCAGCGAGTAAGATACCGGCTATCCAAGGATTAAACAAATTTTGGACGAGAAGTATGAATACGCTTTCAGGATTATCTATTGGCACATCAAATTGTGTGATTGCGACGATTCCTACTAATCCTGCGCCAACAAGGGAAAGAACAACCCATACTACAGCAATAAGCCTTGCTTTTGGAATTTCAGCAGCGCTTCTAATACTCATGAAACGAGTCAAAATATGAGGTTGTCCGAAGTATCCAACTCCCCATGCAAGTAATGAAACGGTTCCAATTATACTAAAGGAAGTAGCGTTTGTTATCCATGAGCTCTCTTCAATGCCAACTGATTTCATAATATCGAGCAGGTCAACATTAACTTGTCCGACATTATTCCATAGTCCTGGCAGACCTCCGAGTGAAACAATAATTAGCGCTGGTACAAATAATAAAGCACATAACATTAAAATTCCTTGAACGAAATCTGTTAAACTAACTGCAAGGAACCCACCGAGAAAGGTATAGGATACAATGACGATAGCTCCTATAAATAATGCCATGTTATAGTCAATACCAAATGCTTGCTCAAACAAGACAGCTCCTGCAACCATCCCTGAGGATGCGTAGAATAAAAAGAAGACTATAATTGTCACAGCAGAAATGATACGTAACATCTTTGTAGAATCTTTAAATCTGTTTTCAAAATAATCTGGTATGGTAATTGAATTTACAACCTCGGTGTATTTGCGTAATCGTTTAGCTACGAACTGCCAATTGAGATATGTACCTACCGCTAATCCTATTGCGATCCACATTCCATTTAACCCTGATACATAAATAACACCAGGAAGACCTAAAAGTAACCAACCACTCATATCAGAAGCTTGTGCACTCATGGCTGCTACCCAACTATTTAAACTTCTTCCTCCTAAGAAATAATCGGAAATGGTATTTGTTCTCTTGTAAGTCCATAAACCAATACCTAACATTCCTATTAAATATACAGTAAATGTAATAATAGTGGCTGTATTCATTCAGTTCCTCACTCCTTTTCAAAAATTAAGGTTAAAATAGATAGACCGATAATTCCGATAAAAGGAATACAGACCCAAAGCCATGTCACAGATGAAAGACTATAATCCATTGGTACTCACTCCTTTCCTTTGAAAACCATTATTTAATGACTTTACTTTTTATATGCAATAACTATGCCAAAACTAATAATTGGTGTTTTATCATGTTTAACTATAGAATGCCTAATCTGTTTAGATGGTTGAAAAAACGATAGAAGGTGAGAACAACTAGTTCTCACCTTCTATCGTTTTTTCAAAGTCATTTACAAGGTTCTTAGGTAAAGTGTAATGACAGCGTTTACACATATGTATAAATTAGACAGGTATTAAACAGATGTGTGTGGATAGATGGTGGTAATTTAACGAAATTCCTGAATAATCCTGTTGAATTAATTGGCATGGGTTTTGCATAAGGGAAGGTAGCAAGCAAAAATTGTAATCGAATACTGGAGGGATCAAAATGATTTTACAACAACCAATGAAACTTTTCTTTATGTTTCTTTCACAAAATAAAGCACTGAATGTTGCTGCAAAAAGGTGGGGATTAAAAGTAGGGGCATCTCAAGTAGTGGCGGGGAAAAATATCGAAAGTGCAATAGCAAAAGTGAAAGAATTAAATAAACAAGGATTAACGTGTACACTTGACCATTTGGGCGAGTTTGTAGACAGTAAGGAAGAAGCCACAGCAGCAACAGAATACTGTCTAAAGACACTAGATGCCATGGCATCTACAGGTGTTGACTGCAATCTATCGCTTAAAATGACACAGCTTGGTTTAGATATAAGTGAAGAGTTTTGTTTGGAAAATATGAGGCGAATTGTCGGAACGGCCAAACAGTATAACAACTTTGTAAGGATTGATATGGAGGACCACTCACATTGCCAGCAGACTTTAGATATTTTAAAAGAGTTAAGGAAAGATTATGACAATGTTGGAACGGTTATTCAAGCTTATCTAATTAGAGCTGAAGAAGATATTAGAGACTTAAAAGGTATTTCATTAAGGTTAGTAAAAGGCGCATATAAAGAATCACCAGAAGTAGCCTTTCAAGATAAAGCGAAAATCGATGAAAATTACTTTAATATTATTAAAGACCATTTACTAAGTGGAAGTTATACCGCTATAGCAACACACGATCATCATATAATTGAAAAAGTGATAGACTTTACGAAAGAGAACGAAATCAAAAACACTCAATTCGAATTTCAGATGCTTTACGGGTTTCGGACAGATTTACAATTAGAGTTAGTGAAAAAAGGCTACACGATGCGTGTCTATGTACCGTTTGGACAGGATTGGTTTGGATATTTTATGAGACGTATGGCCGAACGTCCTCAAAATGTAGCATTCGCATTAAGAGGTTTATTTTCAAAATAAAAAGTCAAAAAATTGTTGAGTAGAGAGGAATTTCTAGTAATCTTTCGAGGATGGATTTAAGAAGGAGGAAGTTACTTGTGAATACTTACCGTACAGTTGTTAGTGTTTGTAATGGAACGATTGATGAGATATATGTAAATGAAGGGGCCTATGTACATGAATGGGAGCCTTTATTTTTACTTAAGACGAACGAGGGTGTATTGAGAAAAATAGAAATAGGGGTAGGTGGGAACATTTCTTCTTTGAATGTGAAACCGGGTGATAAAGTCATACACGATATGACTCTAGCTATACTAAAAGAAGATGATTTTCCTAGTGGTTGTGATTAATAATTACTAAGGTTAAAGAATGAATTCACATAGACAGAATGAAATGAAACCGAGTAATGGACACTTTTTTAAAGCTGTCCATTCCAGTATTCTTCTAATCCTCGTATTGAAGAATTAGTTAACTAATTATCTTGATGCTTTTTCAAGACGTAAAAAATGAAGCAAGCACATCAGCTGAACGTACGACATATAATGTGGTTCTCTTTTTCGAAAGTGATCTTTAACCTGAAGTGAAGCTCTTTGCATGTGCAGGAGGGCTTCACTTCAATGTTTTTTTTGAACATAACTTAGATCATTTATCTATTATTTTACATATCAGGATGTTTTTTAAAATTGAGAAAAAGGTAGAAATCAAAGAAAATAGGTAGAGTTCATTAATTTGCAAAGGAGCGTGAATGATGTGAGCGCAAAACAGATGAACGAAGTGTATTGGCTACGGATCATTGCTTGTTTAAGTGTTGTCCTCATTCACGCTGTGAGCAAAGTTCTCGCAGATTTTTCTGTGACTGGGGATGAGCGGGTTGTTTACCGTACACTTCAAATGATCTTAATGTATGGGACACCGATGTTTGTATTGATATCGACCATGGTTATGACGCATGCTTATAAAGATAACGTTCCGAAAGGTTTTTTGATAAAGAGAATCAAGTATATTCTCATCCCATATCTTGTTATGGCGGCGTTTTATGCTGGTGATAAATATTATCGATTTAACTGGGCATTCAATGACTTTGCTAGAGAGGTCGGTTATAACTTTATTGGGCAATGGCATGGGTATTTTATTTTAATCATTTTTCAATTTTATTTCATACATTTGCTTTTTGTAAAATATATAAATAGGTTTAAACCAGCACTTGTGTTGACGGTAAGTTTTTTTGTTAGTGTGGGGTATTGGGTAAGTTTATATTATTATTTTATAGATTATGTCAACCATTCGAGTTATTTAACTTTATTCTTTTCACGAGTTTTGTTTGTAGGGTGGTTTTTCTATTATGTGGTTGCCTATTATTGTGGACGAAACTATGAACGTTTTATTGAAATGGTGAATGAAAATTGGAAGCTTATTGCTTTTGGTGTAATTGCTTCACTAGGACTTGTTCAATATATATATCATACAGGAGTTTTGATGCGAGTGACGTCGGCTCGATTTGATCTGATTCCATATACGGTTTTGTTGTTTTTTCTCTTAGTCTTATTCATATCAAAAGTGAAACAAATTCCGTCGTGGGTAGTTTCATTTAGTGGGTATTCGTTTGGAATCTATTTGCTTCATCCATTTGTTCAAACAGTTATAAGCAGGAGATTTCCATTAGCAGAAACAACAGAATTCAATTATTTAATGATTCAATTTGTTGCTGGTATAGTGATTCCAATATATCTAATCTACATCATCTCGAAATTGCCTTTCGGGGAGTTTGTGGTGGGAAAAACTTCAGTAAGAAAAAAGGTCTTCAAAGAAACAAAAATGTCAAATGCTGCATAAATTATAGTAATTGATTTACATGTTCATGCCTGTCGCTCGTGAGATTTTTCGAGTGACAGGCATCTTTTTTAGACTAGGGTCTTTCATAACATAACTTTAATTGAGAATTCCAAAAAAAGGTTTCCTAATTGGTAGAATTAGCTCTTGATATAATCTGATTTTTAATGCTAATTTGTATATGGGCATAGACTGTTTATGCTTTATTCTGTTACATAGGAAAAAAGAGAAGTTTTTTAGTAAGGGGGGATTATGGATGAACCGGTACGAGCAGGCATTAGAGGATATGCTATGGTTTGCAAGCCAATCAATTGGGACAAGAACTCATTTTGTGAGTCATATAGAAGAGACGTTTAAAGTCATTAAGGTTTTTAACCAAAATGGTTGTTCCTTGGAAGAAGGAGTAGAATTGCCGAAAGACCATGCTATATGAAGTCTTATTCCTTGTGATGGTCGGGAACCATTAATTATAAATGATACAAAAAAAGATGACAGAGCAAGTGTATTTGATGCGATTTATGAAGCGAGAATAGGTTCGTATTTAGGGATGCCTGTTTACCTTTCAAATGGGAAGTTGTTTGGTACCGTTTGTGCGATCGACCCTGAACCTTATGCTTTTACAGAGCAGGAGATCGAAACGATTAAGCGTTTATCATCTGTCGTTTCAGTTATTATAGAAAACGCAGGGAAATCAAGCTATGATGAATTCGATGATAAATTAATGAGACTTGAAAAATTATCATTGCTTGGACAATTGTCTGCGGGCTTGGCACATGAATTACGCAATCCGATGCAATCGGTGAGAGGATTTGTTCAGTTTTTATTTGAAGACCAAAAACATAATCATTTTAGAGATATTGTATTAAGCGAAATGGACCGGATGAATCAACTAATTAATGATTTTCTTATGGCAACTCAACCGACAGCTCCAAAGAGAAATTACTACAATGTAAATGATCTTGTTAGTGAGACTGTTGATTTTATGAAAAATGAAGCAACGCTACATAACGTAGATGTTACACTAACATTTGAAGTTGAAAAAGCGACTGTACATGTTGATAAATCACAGATAAAACAAGTTTTAATCAATTTAATGAAAAATGCGATTGAAGCTGCTGGAGCTGAAGGTGGAAAAGTAAAAGTTGCCATAAACGTCCAGAAACAACAAGAGGTCTTTATTGAAATTGTCGATAATGGGCCAGGTATACCCGTTTCAATAATTGGGAGAATCGGTGAACCGTTCTTTTCAACGAAAGATGAAGGAACGGGGTTAGGGTTATCAATTTCTCAACGAATCATCCAAGAGCATAACGGAGCAATTCGGTTTGAGAATTTGTTCGATGGAACAAAGGTATTGGTGATACTGCCGTTGGTTGGTGAAGAAGAAGGATTTAAATATTAGGAGAGGTGCCTGTCAATGACAGGCATTTTTCTGTAGTGGCATCCTTCCAATCTAATTATTTCCAATAATCCAATAATAACCGACTGCTCATCTTGATAAACACTTAACATTTCTAGGTCAGAGGTTAATGGCTGGCTTACTTTATATTGGAAAAGAAAATCACTTAAAAACTCAACTTTTCCATTTTGTTTATTATCGATTATTTTCGAACGAAAAAAATAAATAAAAAAATGAAAAAATAAATTGACTAATCGAAAGTATGTATACTATAATTTAAAAAACGAAAGGTACTTTCAAAAAAGAACGAAAGACATCCTGCATTTGCAAATTTTTGAATGAAGGATTGTTGATATCTTTTTTGATTAAAGTGTGAAAGCGTTTTAATCTATTTGTTTTTATATCTAAATTAATAATGAAAAGGGAGAGATGTATGATGTGTTCATCTGAGTTTATTCCAAAGAAAATGAAAGCGGTTGTAGCTTATTCACCTGGGGACTATCGGTTTGAAACAGTAGATGTTCCTTCGATAGGGGAAGGGGAAATGTTAGTAAAAGTCGAGGCTTGTGGAATTTGTGCAGGTGATTTAAAGGCGTATGATGGTGCTCCGAGTTTTTGGGGGGATGAAACACAGCCAGCTTATATTAAAGCTCCTATGATTCCTGGTCATGAGTTTATTGGTAGAGTAGTAGCTTTAGGTGAAGGTATCGAAGGTTTTGAAGTAGGGGACCGTGTAATCTCTGAGCAAATCGTCCCTTGCTGGAAGTGTCGCTTCTGTAAGCGAGGTCAATATTGGATGTGTGAAAAACATGACCTTTATGGATTCCAAAACAATGTAAATGGTGCAATGGCCGAATATATGAAGTTTACGAAAGAAGCAATTAATTATAAAGTACCAGAAGATTTGCCAATTGAAAAAGCTATTTTAATAGAGCCATATGCTTGTTCAATGCACGCTGTCCAACGTGCCAAAATTCAGCTTGGTGATGTAGTTGTTCTTGCTGGTGCTGGAACACTAGGGCTTGGAATGATTGGGGCAATTAAAAAATCAGGTGCAGGTAAATTAATTGTATTAGATTTGTTTGAAGACCGTTTAGAACTTGCTAAGCAATTTGGTGCTGATATGGTAATCAACCCTGCTAAAGAAGATGCTATTTCCATAGTAAAAGATCTTACAGAGGGGTATGGTTGCGATATTTACATAGAAGCAACTGGTGCTCAAAAATCGGTTGAACAAGGGTTGTCGATGATTCGCAAGTTAGGAACATTTGTTGAGTTCAGTGTTTTTAAAGATCCCGTGACGGTTGATTGGAGCATTATTAGTGACCGTAAAGAACTAGATGTATTAGGTTCGCATTTAGGTCCATATTGTTATGAGCCTGTTATTAATGGGATTGAAAATGGTGATTTACCAACTGAAGGTGTTGTTACCCACCAATTACCACTAGAGGAATTTGAAAAAGGATTTGAGCTTGTTAAGAACGGTAGAGAATCTCTTAAAGTCATTTTGAACCCTAGTCTCTAAAGCAGTCATTTTTGAGAAGTGGGTTATAAAATGATGTTATAACCCACTTCCTATTAAATAAAAAGGTGGGAATAGAATAATGAACCAAGGATTGTTAGGAAAAGCCGGTATGGATCCGAAGATGGCCTTAGGTTATCTAGGTGTTATGATTTTTATGATTGGGGAAGGTCTTGAACTCGGTTGGCTATCTTCTTATTTGATTGATAGTGGGTTAACTGTTCAGCAATCAGCGCTTTTGTTTTCTGTTTATGGTTTTGCTGTTGCAGTTGCGGCTTGGCTTTCAGGAGTTCTTGCTGAAATTTTAGGGGCAAGAAGAGCTATGATTTGGGGCGTAGCGTTGTTTACAGCTGGAACATTGGTCTTCTTAACAGCGGGGATCCCAACTATGAATTTAGGAATTATGATCCCAACTTATGCCCTTCGTGGACTCGGTTATCCACTATTTGCATATTCGTTTCTAGTTTGGCTCACGTATTATGCACCTCAAGAAAAACTTGGAACAGCTGTTGGGTGGTTCTGGGTTTCATTTGCGGCTGGCTTAAATGTGTTAGGAGCCTATTATTCTAGCTTTGCCTTACCTTACCTTGGGGAAATCAGAACATTGTGGAGTGCGCTAATATTCACGGTATTAGGTGCTACAGTTGGAATTTTCTTAAACAAAGAAGACAAAAGTAGTAATAGCAAAAAGAGGTTTGAGACAAAAGCAGATGCGTTAAAATATATTGCAAAAGGGATTACAATTGCTTTTGAAAAGCCAAAAGTCGGAATTGGTGGGATTGTAAGAACCATCAATACTGCCGGAGCTTACGGAATCGTTGTTTTTATGCCAGTTTATATGATGGAAATTGGTTTTACAAGAACGGAATGGTTACAAATTTATGGAGCATTATGGACGAGTAACGTAATTTTTAACTTAATATTTGGGATTGTCGGCGATAAATTAGGTTGGCGGAACACAGTTATGTGGTTTGGTGGGGTAGGTTGCGGTATTACGTTTGCTGGCTTGTATTATGTACCGTATTTTATGGGAGCGAACTATTGGGCGACCACTGCCATAGCCATTGCTTTTGGTGCTTGTTTAGCAGCGTATGTTCCTTTATCGGCATTAATTCCTTCGTTAGCACCTGGTAACAGAGGAGCGGCTATGTCTATCTTAAATCTTGGTGCTGGACTAAGTACGTTTATTGGGCCTGTAATTGTAGGCGCTTTCATAGGGACGGTTGGTGTTGTCGGAATTATTTGGATTTTCACCGGTCTTCATATAGTTAGTGCACTATTGATGAAGTTTGTAACATTACCTAAAGATGCGCTTGAAATTGAAGTCAAGACTTATAAAGCTGCGCAATAAATCTGTTGTAATTAGTGATTACTAAAGAGATAACGTCCAATATTATTTTGTAATGGAGGGCGTTATTTTTTTACTCAAAAAACCAAAACGAAAATAAACGAAAGTAAACGAAAAAAAGTTATTGACTTTTTTTGTGGGAAATGAAAAAATGAAGATGTAAACGAAAGTGGAGTTTGAAAAGTTAAATGAAGTGAAATGAAAAGGAGAGATAAGAATGAAAATAGGGATTGGTTCAGATCATAATGCATTTGATATGAAAGAAAGTTTAAGAGAATATATGATAGAATTAGGGTATGAAGTGCAAGATTATGGGTGTCAAGACTCCTGTAGTGAAGTTGATTACCCGCAAGTTGCATTTGATGTAGCTGACGATATTATGGGAGGGAAAATTGATAGAGGGATTTTAGTTTGTGGGACCGGTATCGGCGTTGCAATCGCTGCTGGAAAAGTACCAGGAATTAGAGCTGCGTTATGTCATGATACATATTCAGCTGAGCGTGCTCAAAAAAGCAATAATGCGCAAATTTTAACAATGGGAGCGAAAGTCATAGGAATTGAACTTGCGAAACAAATTGTAAAGGTTTACTTAGAATCAGAATTTCCAGGTGGAAACTCAGCAAGAAAAGTACAACAAATAAGTGACAAAGAGAACGAGTATTTGAAAGGAGTGCGTATATAAAATGAAAAAGTTAATCAATAATCCTACTAATGTTGTAGATGAAATGATAGAAGGTTATATAAAAGCGTTTCCAACTCATGTTAAACAGTTATCTGAAAATAAGCGGTCAATTGTTACAGCTAAGGAAACAAAAGATGGTAAGGTTGGTGTCTTAATAGGTGGCGGTTCTGGTCATGAGCCAGCTTTTATGGGTTATGTGGGGAATGGAATGGCTGATGGTGTTGCAGTAGGGAATATCTTTGCTTCTCCTCCTCCAGACCCTATTATTGAAGCAACTAGAGTAATTGATAAAGGAGCAGGCGTTCTTTATATATATGGAAACTATGCAGGAGATGTAATGAATTTTGGGATGGCCGCGGAACTAGCTGATTTGGAGTTTGGCATCCAAGTAGGCACGGTCTTAGTAACTGATGACGTGGCATCAGCTCCGAAAGAAGAAAAAGAAAAGCGTAGAGGAATTGCTGGAGAATTTTTTGTTACAAAAGTAGCAGGCGCGGCTTCTGATAAAGGATATAACCTTGAGGATCTTGTTCGTGTAGCAAAAAAAGCGAACGACTACACTCGTTCAATGGGCGTTGGATTAACACCATGTTCCCTCCCTCAAACAGGTCAACCAAGCTTCGAGCTGGGCGAAAATGAAATGGAAATTGGACTTGGACATCATGGGGAGCCTGGGGTAGAAAAAGGTGATTTACAAACAGCTGATAATGTGGCAGACCGACTAGTCCAAGATATTCTTACTGATATGCCAATTGAATCAGGGGAAAGTGTTTCAGTCTTAGTAAACGGATTAGGATCAACGACTCGTATGGAATTATATATTATGTTTAGAAGAGTAGAGCAAATCTTAACGGAAAAAGGAATTTCAATCCATAGATCTTACGTTGGAGACTATAGCACTTCGTTAGAAATGGGTGGTTGTTCGGTCTCGATTATGAAATTAGATGATGAATTGAAGGAATTAATTGACTATTCTGCTGATTGTCCAATGTATGTACAAAAGTAAAGTATAGGGGGATGAAGAATATGAAATTTCACTCACAAGACGTTTTAAAATATTTAAAAAATGTTGTTGATGTAATGGAGGAAAATAAAGACTATTTGTGTGAGCTAGATCGAAAGTTAGGCGACGGAGATCATGGTGTTACGATGTCCATTGGTTGGCAGGCGGTTAATGAGAAGTTACAAGATGAGTTGAAAGATGAAGAAGATTGCGGTCGCATTTTCATTACAACTGGACGTACATTTTTAAGTGCAGTTGGGTCATCAGTTGGCCCACTATATGCAACTGGTTTTCTAAGAGGGGCAAAAGTTGTTCAACAAAAGTCTGAATTAACTGCTAATGACATTGTTGACTTCTGGATCGCTTTTATTGAAGGCATTAAAGAACGCGGTCAAGCAGAAGTAGGAGACAAAACAATGGTGGATACACTTCAACCTGCACTTGATAGTTTAAAAGCTTATGATCCATCGGAAGCTTTTATTTCTAACTTTACAAAAACGGTTGCCGAAGCGAAAAAAGGAATGGAATCTACAAGAGACTTACTTTCAAAAAGAGGAAGATCTAGTCGTCTAGGAGAACGGTCGTTAGGGAATCAAGATCCGGGTGCAACTTCAGCTTACTTGATCTTGGATGCGTTTTTAAAAACAGTGAATTCTAGTCAAGCCGTATAATCTTTTATAAAGGTGCATAGATTCTACGTATTAACTGTAGAATCTATGCCTAGAAAAATACATGCTGTCCTATTCGTTTTCAAAAGGTATGTAAGGATTTCTAATAACATTAATTGTATAAAAATAAAAATTTATTTATTTTTATACAATAGGATTTGGTTTAATCGAGAGGAGGATACACCATGAACGCAGAGATTGCAATGAACCAAATAGATGTAAAAGCATTAGCCATGGACTTTTTGACCGTTTCACAACAAGCGGCCATCGCATCATATCCGTGGATTGGAAAAGGAAAGAAGAATGAAGCTGACGGTGCTGGGACAGAGGCAATGAGAAATCAAATGAATGCGATTGATATGTTAGGTGTTATCGTGATTGGTGAAGGGGAAATGGATGAAGCGCCAATGCTGTATATCGGTGAAGAGCTTGGTACTAAAAAAGGACCTCAATTAGATATTGCCGTAGATCCGGTGGAAGGAACAACGTTAATGTCGAAAGGGCAAGAGAATGCTTTAACGGTGATAGCTGGTGCAGCTAGTGGCAGCTTGCTTCATGCTCCGGATATGTATATGAAAAAAATTGCAGTTGGTCCGAAAGCGAAAGGCTGTATAAATATTAATGCCTCCTTATCGGAAAACATGAAATCGGTAGCCAGTTCCCTTGGAAAGGAAGTCCATGAATTAACAATCATGATACAAGACAGGGAGCGGCATCAAAAGTTAATTGACGAAGTTTTAGAGTTAGGAGCGAGAATTAAATTATTTCCTGATGTAGATATTCCAGGAGCGATAGCCACTTGCATAGATGAAATGAACATTGACATGTTAGTTGGAATAGGAGGAGCTCCTGAGGGGGTCATCGCTGCAACGGCTATTAAGTGTTTAGGTGGAGATTTTCAAGGACAGCTTATTCCGCATGATAAAGAAGAATTTTCAAGATGTCTGGAAATGGGAATTAAGAACCCTGAGAAGGCATTAACGGTTGATGAAATTGTAAAAACAGATCAATGTTTCTTTGTTGCGACAGGCATAACAGATGGGTTATTAGTGAAGGGTGTCCAAAAGAAAGAGGGAAATTTCACAGTTTCTCATTCTTTTGTGGCCATTGGTGGCGATGTTAAAAGTTATCAATTTATTGAAGCTCGTCATTAAGACAGGGAAGAACTGGTGAAAGTGTTGGGTAACAGGTAATGCAGGATAACAGACGATGGATAGTAGGAGGAACAGAATGAATGAACTAAAAGTAAATGTTGACCAACTTTCTATTAATACGATTAGAACACTTGCAATCGATGCAATAGAGAGTGTTGGTTCAGGACACCCTGGAATGCCAATGGGGGCAGCTCCGATGGCATATACGTTATGGTCTAATTTTATGAATTATAACCCGCGTAATCCGGAATGGTTTAACCGTGATCGTTTCGTATTATCAGCGGGGCATGGATCTATGCTACTCTACAGCTTATTACACTTAACCGGCCATGATTTGTCTTTAGAAGATTTAAAGCAGTTTAGGCAGTGGGGCAGCAAAACACCTGGCCACCCAGAATTCGGACATACACCTGGAGTGGACGCAACAACAGGACCGCTTGGCCAAGGGATTGCGATGGCTGTAGGAATGGCAATGGCTGAACGCCATTTAGCTGCAACTTATAACCGAGAAGCATTTCCAATTGTTGATCATTACACATACAGCATTTGTGGAGATGGAGATTTAATGGAAGGTGTCTCTGCAGAAGCAGCGTCTCTAGCAGGACATTTGAAATTAGGTCGATTAATTGTCTTGTATGACTCAAATGATATTTCTTTAGATGGTGATCTTCATCTTTCTTTTAGTGAAAGTGTAGAAGGACGTTTTAAAGCATATAATTGGCAAGTGATACGGGTAGAAGATGGAAATGATGTAGAAGCTTTGGCTCAAGCATTAAAAGATGCGAAACTGAATACGGAACAGCCAACTTTAATTGAAGTCAAGACAGTGATTGGCTACGGCTCTCCTAATAAAGGAGGTAAATCGGCTTCTCATGGGGCGCCCCTAGGTAAAGAGGAAATCAAGCTTGTAAAAGAATCTTATAATTGGCACTACGAAGAAGAGTTCTATGTTCCTGAGGAAGTGAAAACACATTTCCAAAAATTACAACAAAGTGGAGAAGAGAAAGAGCAAAAGTGGAATGAGTTATTTTCTCGTTATGAAGCAGTTTATCCTGAACTTGCCACACAATTAAAGACAGCTATAGCTGGAACCCTTGTAGATGGATGGGACGAGAATGTTCCGGTTTATCAGGTTGGAGAGGATAAACTAGCAAGTCGTTCATCAGGTGAAGAAGCGCTAAATGCTATTGCTAAACATGTCCCTCAGCTCATTGGAGGATCTGCTGACTTAGCTTCTTCGAATAAAACGTTGCTAAAAGGAGCAGCGAACTTTCATCCATCGGATTACAGCGGCCGCAATCTATGGTTTGGAGTACGTGAATTTGCTATGGGGGCTGCAGCTAATGGAATGGCACTACATGGTGGGGTGAAAACCTATGCAGCTACTTTCTTTGTCTTTTCCGATTATCTTAGACCAGCGATTCGATTATCTGCCTTAATGCAATTACCTGTAACGTATGTTTTCACACATGATAGTGTCGCAGTTGGGGAAGATGGCCCTACTCATGAACCAATCGAACAGTTGGCGGCTTTACGAGCAATGCCAGGGATTTCAACTATTCGACCTGCAGATGGAAATGAGACAGTTGCTGCTTGGAAGGTGGCAGTAGAAAGCACTAAGCAACCGACGGCACTTATTTTATCTCGACAAAATTTGCCTACATTAATTGATAGTAAGAAGGCATTTGAAGGGGTAAAAAAGGGTGCATATATCATTTCTTCGGCCAAAGGGAAATCTTGCGGTTTGTTATTAGCTTCTGGTTCAGAAGTCTCTTTAGCTGTTGCTGCTCAAGAGGAACTCGAAAAAGAAGGAATCTATGTATCTGTCGTTAGTATGCCTAGCTGGGATCGATTTGAAAAACAATCGAAGGCATATAAAGAAAAAATTTTGCCGACAGATAATAAGATTCGTTTAGGTATTGAAATGGGATCATCATTAGGATGGCATAAATATATAGGTGATAACGGAAAGCTTTTAGCTATTGATCAGTTTGGAGCATCAGCGCCAGGAACTAAAATTATGGATGAGTACGGATTTACCGTACAGAATGTCGTTTCCCAATTCAAGAAAATGCTCTAAATTTGATTGGGGGTAGCATCACTTACTTGTGTTAGTGAAGCTGCTCCTTATTTACTTCAAAATAAAGGTTAGGGGGAAGTTAAAATGGTACAATATAATGATCTTTTTAATTTACAAGGAAAGGTATCAATCATAACAGGAGGTACAAAAGGGTTAGGGAGAGAGATGGCCACTGCATTAGCGCAATCTGGCTCTAATATTGTTATAGCTGACTTAGATGAAAAGACAGCAAAAGCAACAGCAGAAGAAATCAAACAACAGAATGAAGTTGAAGCTCTAGGCATTCAAGTTGATGTAACGCAAGAGGATCAAGTGCAAGCGCTTATTCAATCGACAGTCGAGCATTTTGGAAAAATTGATGTTGTGATTAACAATGCTGGGATCTGTCAAAAAATCAAAGCTGAACAAATGAGTTTACAAGATTGGAATAAAACAATGGAAGTCAATGTAAATGGTGTGTTCTTAGTTTCCAAGCTTGCGGGAAAAGAGATGATAGAAACTGGTGGTGGCTCTATTATAAATATTGCATCAATGTCTTCGTTTATAGCTAATACAGAGGCACAATGTGCATATAATTCTTCTAAAGCTGCTGTTGTGATGATGACAAAATGTTTAGCTAACGAGTGGGTCTCTCATAACATCCGAGTAAATTCAATTGCTCCAGGCTATATGGAAACCGATATGGCAAAACCACTTTTTGCAGAGAATGGTGAGCTAAGACATGTGCTTGATTATATACCTATGAAACGTCTAGGGAAACCGTATGAATTAGGTGGATTAGCTATTTTCCTTGCTTCAGATGCATCGTCTTATTCAACTGGGTCTACTTTTGTTATCGACGGTGGTTATACGATTCAATAAGCAAGTAGTAAGATTACTTTTTCATGTAATAGCCTCATGAACAATCTTTCAATTTTTTTATTTTTTTTCGTTTTAGGTTATTTTTTTTCGCTTTAGTTGAACTAATTACAATAATGAAATATTATGATAGTAGGATTATGTAAAATGGAAGGTTGATGGTAGTGGGGAAAATGTTAATGCATGAAAGAAGGAATGCAATATTAGAATATTTGGACAAGGATCAAAGAATTGTAGTGAGTGATTTGTCACAGCGGTTAAATGTCTCTGAGGCAACGTTAAGGAATGATCTAAATAATATGGAAAAAGAAGGTCTTCTAAAACGTACTCATGGAGGGGCTGTGTTAGTGGACCAAGATCCCGAAGACAATAAATTTTTTAATTTCTCGACTCGAGAAAAGAAAAATAAAGAAGAAAAATACCTAATTAGTACAAAAGCGCAAAAGTTAATTACAAACAATCAATGTATTTTATTAGATGCTAGTTCAACAGCATTGGAGTTGGCAAAACGATTAAAAGATGATCCAGATCGAAAACGTCTTACTATTGTTACAAACGGCATATATACTGCATTAGAATTACGAGACGTTGCTGAATTTACAGTCATATTAATTGGGGGTGTTATTCGAGCTGGATCAAGTGCTTTAGAAAGTACAATTGATGCAGGGGTTTTAAAGAAAATCAATGTTGACATTATGTTTACATCTGCCAGTGGATTTGATTTTGAAAACGGTTTAACTGACTTTAATGTTTATGAAGTTGAGTTGAAAAAGGAAATGGTGGAAGCATCGAATCGTGTAGTCGCCCTATTAGACCACACTAAATTTGGAAAAAAATCAATCGTTTCGTTTGCATCGATTGACCAGATAGATACACTTATTATTGACAACCAAATATCAGATGAAGATAAACGTTTATTAAAAGAGCGTGAAATAAATGTTTTATAGTTTTGATGATTATTGGTAGCCTGTTCCTAATCCCAGTACTAATGGTATTGAGATTAGGAACTTTTTTGTCTGATGCAGGGAATAATTTTGGCTCCTTTGGATTAGGAAGCAAAATTGGTGAGGTAAGCTCCTATCACAATTCAAAAAGTCCCCCTTTGTCTTCAGTTCTCAATCTAGATATATTGAGAAGAATGAGAAAACGAAGGGAGCAGTATTATTAATATGTAATCAATTACTCATCATTCATGACGTCGTATTCATCTTCTAAATCAAAGCCAAAGCCTTCATACAAATAATTCAGTACATCGATCAGACTGTTCCAAGAAGTATCACATGTGATGATTTTTTTGTTTCTATAGCAAACGACTCGAAAAGGTTCATCCTCGAATTCTTGGTATGTATAGATAAAGTAAATATGTTGGTATTTTAATCCGAGTTCCTTCACTTTGATTTTCGAGATCGGTTTCTCAACCATGGCAATCAAGTACTCATCGTCATTTCTTCTTAACACTTGAATACCATCTAATTCCTCTTCGACAGTTATATTATATTCAACCCCTTGCCAAACCACGTTTAAATTGTCTTTATTCAACATTGCTTTCACTCCTAAAAATACTTACACTTTTTTCTTTCTTTACCCGAAATATCAAAGTTTAAAACGTTAAATAAATAAAGTTTTTTTAGTAAGTCAATGAGTGCGGTTGAATGAAACAGTATACTTAAAAGTAGCCGGTGTAAGAAAATCTTCAATGTTGTTGTCGTTTTTTAACAAGAGGCAATAAAAATAGTGAAAATTCATAATACATAATAATAAATATTATGAATTTCACACAATTACTCTTTTTTTCGTAAATGCTACCATTAAATCATGCTAAGAAAGTGCATTACGAATTCGAAAAAAGAGGTGTGTAAATATGAACTTTCAATTAATTCGTTGTGATATGGATCATCCTGGAGATGTTTCTGCATTAAAGGAACTACTCGAAAAAGAAGAAGTGAAAGCCGAATCGATTAAGGCTATCATTGCTCAAACAGAAGGTGATGGGTATGCAAGAGGGTATTCGACATTAGCTTTTCAAGTGCTTTTATCTGAATACCTTGATATGAATCATCAAGAAGTTTTTGATACGATTCCGATGATGATGATCGGAAAGACGGGTGGGCTTATGACGCCGCACTATACATTATTCATTAAAGAAGAGTCGAGCGAAGGAATGCCATTTAATGAGAAGCGATTTGCATTTGGTGTTTCATCGACCCCAGTATTAGAAAAAGAACAAATTGGAACGCTAGCACAAGTAGATTTAGTTGCAGATGCAGTTGCTAAAGCAATGGAAGAGGCAGGAATTGAATCGTTAGATGATGTGAAATGCGTAGAAGTAAAATGTCCGTGGGGTGAAGGTGGAGCTCTTGCAAAAGCTTCTTCGGCTCTTGGGGTGGCGGTTGCTCTAAAAGAAGTGAACCGAGAAGAGGTTCATGAAGGAAGTATCAACAACGATCATTCTCTTTACTCAACAAAAGCATCTGTCTCAGCTGGTCAAGAACAAGTGGCAGCTAGAGTTATCGTAATGGGTAACTCAAACAAATCCTCTAGTAACCTATATATTGGAGCTGGAGTAATGGAGGATGCACTTGATCTTCAAGGGTTGAAGAGTGCTTTCCTTGACGCGGGAATTGAAGCGGAAGCCTTTTTAACGGAAGATCAGCAGCAACAAATTGTGAATGTCTTTGTTAATGCAGGTGCAGATGCGATCGGTAAAGTAAGAGGCAGGAGGCATACAATGCATACAGATGCGCTTTCAATGCATTCTGGAATTCTAGCAAAGGCGGTAGCAAATGCAGTAGTGGGAAGTTATGTAGGTGAAACGAGAATCTTATGTTCGGCAGGATCTGAGCATCAAGGACCACAAGGATCTAATTTAGTTGCGCCAGTCGTTCGTATAGCACAGCGGTAATATGTCAACACCCTAAAACTAGAAAATTGGAAATTGATTTAACTACAATCAAAAAAATCCCTA